>JALXFQ010000306.1 GCA_027067235.1 Gammaproteobacteria bacterium | reverse complement strand
ATATCAACGGCCGGCCCGCGCCCATGGCCATGCTGCGCGAACTGGGCGAGCAGCTGGTAGACATCCACGGCCAGCATGCGCACCAGTCATTGCTGAAAAGCGCCAGCCAGCGCCAAATCGTCGACCAGTACGCAGGCATCGAAGATCAGGTTTCGGCGCTGGGCGAGCTTTACCGCGACATCAGCCGGATCAAGCAGCGCCTGGCCAGCATGCAGCAGGCGTCCGCAGAACAGGCGGCGCAACTGGAGCTGTTGCAGTTCCAGGTGAATGAACTGGAAGCTGCCGCCATTAGCGAAAACGAAATCGAGCAACTGGACGAAGAACACAGGAAACTGGCCAACGCATCGAAACTGCTGGAAGGCGCCCAGGCGGCCCTGTGGTCCCTGTATGATGCCGATGAAGGCAGCGTCAACTCCAGTCTGGCGCAGACCGTGGCCACGCTGCAGGAACTGGCGACGTTTGACCCGGCGCTGGAGAATGCCGCCACGCTGCTGGCCCAGGCCCAGATCGAACTGGATGAATCGGTTGCTGAAATCCGCAGCTATCAGGACCGGCTGGAGCTGGACCCGAACCGCCTGCAGTGGGTGGAACAACGCCTGCAGACGCTCATGGATCTGTCGCGCAAGCATCGGGTCGAGGCGCAGCAACTGCCGGCCCGACTGGCCGAATTGAGGCAACAGCTGGACGATATCGAAAACGCCGACGCCAATGTGGAAAAGCTGCAACAGGAGCTGGACGCTGCCCAGGCCAGATATGACCAGCTCGCCGATGAAATCAGCGACAAACGCCAGCGCGCCGCCAGCGAACTGTCAACAAAAGTCAGCGACGAAATCCATAAACTCGGCCTCGGCGGCGGTCAATTCCTGGTCGAAACCAGCCGTGCCGAACCCGCCGCGCACGGCCGCGACCTGGTGGAGTTTCTGGTCAGCGCCAATCCGGGTCAGCCGCCCCGCGCCCTGAACAAGGTTGCCTCCGGCGGCGAACTGTCGCGCATCAGTCTGGCCATTCAGGTGGTCACCGCGCGCATCAACCAGATTCCCACGCAGATTTTTGACGAAGTGGATGTGGGCATCGGCGGCAGCATTGCCGAAATCGTCGGCCAGCAATTACGCGCGCTGGCGGCAAATCGCCAGGTCATCTGCATCACCCATCTGGCGCAGGTGGCGGCGCAGGGCCATACCCATATACGCATCAGCAAAACGCCGGAAGCCGGCACCCTGCTCGACAAGCTCGAAGAAACGCAACGGGTAGAAGAACTGTCGCGCATGATCGGCGGCGTCAGAATCACCGAGCAGACCCGCGCTCACGCCAGCGAATTGCTAGAGAGCGCCGCTCGCTAATCAGAAAATTCCGTTTCATCCAGCCGCCGCGCTGGTTTATCATGCACCCACTTCAACCGACCCTGAATGACTTATGCTCCGACCCATTTCGCTAATTACCATCATGACGTTGCTGGTTTCATCCTGCGCCATCTACAAGCCGGAATACCAGCAGGGCAATGTCGTGACCGAAGCCATGGTGGCGCAAATACAGCCCGGCATGACCCGCTCGCAGGTGCAATACATTCTGGGCACGGCGCCCATTGTCGACCCGTTCCACAATGATCGCTGGGTGTATTATTACAGCCACGGCAAAATCGCCCGTATCAGGGAACAGAAAAAAATGACGGTTTATTTCGACGGCGATACAGTGAGCAGGGTCGAAGGCAATATCGCCACCGAGTCGGGCGCCGACGATGAAGCGCTAACGCCGCTGGAAGTCACCGCAGACAACGACCCGGTACGCAAACTGCGCAAGAAGAAAAGCCTGCTGCAGAAGCTGCGTGACAAGGTGCGGCGCGACAAACCGGACGAAGACAAATAGCTATTTCGCTTTTTTTTGCGCAGCCGCCTTCTTGCGGCGTGCTTCTTTCGGGTCGGCAATCAGTGGCCGGTAGATTTCCACCCGGTCATGCTCGCGTACTGGCGCATCCAGTTTCACCGCCTTGCTGAAAATGCCCACGCCATTCCTGTCCAGATCGATTTCCGGGTACAGCTCCAGCACCCCGGACTGCAGCACTACATCCATCACGCTTGCGCCTTCCGGCACCTGAATCTCCTTCAGGAACTGCTCATCCGGCAGCGCGTAGGCGACCTCGACCGTAATGCGATTCTCCGCTGTCTGCTTATCCATAGACCTGCTCCGCGCGTTTTTTGAATGAATCCACCATATTATCGCCCATCATGATGAAGGCCGGCTCCGCCACTGCCGCAAACAGCCGGTTGCGAAAGGCAAAATCCAGATCCAGCGATATGCGCGTCCTGCCGTTGGGCAGCGGCTTGAAGCGCCATTCGCCCTGCATGTGGCTGAACGGCCCGTCGACCAGCTCGATGGTCATGGCCTCACCCGGTTTGACCCGGTTGCGGGTGGTGAAGCTTTTCTTGATCGGCCCGAACTCGATATCCAGCTTGCCGGTGATGGAATCGTCATCCTCGGCCACCACCTGCGCATTCCTGCACCAGTGCAGAAACTCGGGATAGGCCGCCACATCGTAGACCAGATCATACATCTGTTGCGGTGTTTGCGGCACCACGGCCGAGCGGTGAATGACTGCCATCGGCGAGCTTATTCGATGCCGATCAGTTTCAGTACGCCAAACAGGTGCAACAGAACAATAATCACCAGCGTCGGCGATATCCAGCGCACCACGAACAACCAGAATTCGTAAACCGAGCGATTGCCGTTCAATTCATCCCGGCTATGGGATTCCTTCATCTTCCAGCCGGCAAAAATGGCTATTAGCAAGCCGCCCAGCGGCAACATGATGTTTGCGGTCAGCAAATCCAGAATGTCAAAAATACCGTTGGTCTTTGCCTGACCGAAAAAAGTAAAATGGAAATCCCAGAAATTGAATGACAGCACCGTGCCAATGCCCACCAGCCAGGTCAGCGCCATGGCCTGAAATGTCGCCTGCGGCCGCGTCAGCCCGCGGTTTTCCACCATCCAGGCGACGGCCGGCTCGATCAGCGATATGGCCGACGTCCAGGCGGCGATCACCAGCAGAATGAAAAACAGCGTGCCAAACAACTGGCCCATGGGCATTTGTCCGAACGCCAGCGGTAGGGTCTGAAAAATCAGGCTGGGCCCCGACGCCGCCTCCAGACCATTGGCAAACACCAGCGGAAAAATCGCCATTCCGGCCAGCAGGGCCACCGCCGTGTCCGCTATCACGATGACCAGCGACACCTGGGCAATGGATGCATTTTTTGGCAGATACGAGCCATAAACCATGATCGCGCCCATGCCCAGACTGAGGGTAAAGAAAGCATGGCCCAGGGCGGTCAGCACCGCCGCCGGAGTCAGCTTGCTGAAATCCGGCGAGAACAGAAATTCCAGTCCCTGCTGGAAACCATCCGTGTTCATGGCGTAGCCCACCAGAATCAACAACAGGATAAACAGGGCCGGCATCAGAAATTTGGTCGCTTTCTCCAGTCCCTTGCTGACGCCCTTCGCCACCACCGCGCCCACCATGACAATGAAAATCGTATGCCAGGCCAGCAGCGCCTCGGGATCGCTGACGAAATCGCCGAACATGGCCTGTATGCCATCTGCGGTGGAAATGCTGAACACGCCGGAAGCGGCGCGAAAAATATAGGCCAGCGCCCAACCGGCGATAACCGAGTAGTAAGACAGAATCAGAAAACCCGCCAGCACGCCCATCCAGCCGAGAATCTTCCAGGCCGGGCTGCGCCCTTCCTGTTTCGCCAGCGCCTGCATGGCGTTCACCGGGCTCATACGCGCACGCCGCCCGAGCATGATCTCCGCAATCATGATAGGCAGGCCGATCAGGGCGATGCAGAACAGATACACCAGTACAAAAGCGCCGCCGCCATTTTCCCCGGTGATATAGGGAAATTTCCAGATATTGCCGAGGCCCACCGCCGAGCCCGTAGCGGCAAGGATGAATGCCCAGCGGGATGACCACTGGCCATGCATACCGGGCGTGACTGTTTTTTCTTGCGCCATTATGCCTTGTTCCTCCACAGCGTTAACCCGATAGTATAACCATACGGGCAAAAATGTGCTTCAATCGCGGGTCAAATTTTCAGACAAACCCGTCATGGCCAGGAAAAAGAAAAAGCCGTCGTCCGACAACACCATCGCCCGCAACAAAAAGGCGCGCTTCGACTACCATATCGAAAAGACCTTCGAGGCCGGCATTGCGCTGGAAGGCTGGGAAGTCAAAAGCGCGCGCGACAAACGCGTCCAGTTGAAAGAATCCTATGTCATCGTCAAACACGGCGAAATCTGGCTGCTGGGTTCGCATATCTCACCGCTGACCTCGGCCAGCACCCACATCAACCCGGACCCCGTGCGCACCCGCAAACTGCTGCTGCACCGCCGTGAAATCGACATGCTCATCGGTCAGGTGGAACGCAAGGGCTACACCCTGGTACCCTTGTCCATGTACTGGTCCCACGGCAAGGTCAAATTGCAGATCGGCCTCGCCAAAGGCAAGAAATCCCACGACAAACGCGCCAGCATCAAGGAACGTGACACCAACCGTGACCTGCGGCGAATGATGAAACAACGCTAGGCCTTTGTTGGGCACGTCGTAGGTTGGGCAAAGCGATAGCGTGCCCAACAACCCAACAAAAAAACCGCACAAACTTTAAATCCTCACCCACCCGCCCCATATACGCTATAATCGAAGGTCACTGGGGGCGACATGGCTTCGACGCGGGTAGCGAAACCTTCGGTGCATGTCGAGTATGTAGATAAACTCGTAAAACTTTTCTACAAAATGATAGTTGCAAACGACGACAACTACGCACTAGCGGCCTAATCCCGCTAGCCTCTCACCTGTCTTGTTCGTGGGGCAGGATTCGAGGGGTCAAAACACACGAAATCGCCCGAGCGGTCTGACCATCGCCGCGACGGTTAAACTCAAGATGGAATCGCTGTAACACTTGCCCGTCTGTCGGCGCGTGTTGCAGTTAAATTAAAAGACAGACTAAACATGTAGATCCGAATGGCGGAGGACTCGCGGACGGGGGTTCGATCCCCCCCGCCTCCACCAAAT
>JALXFQ010000305.1 GCA_027067235.1 Gammaproteobacteria bacterium | reverse complement strand
TTTTGACGTTTTCCAGCCAGGATTGCTGAATATCCTCGGGTCCGTCGATCATGTAGGCGGGCACGCCCCGGGTTTCGGCCACTTCGCGCAGGCGGTTGGAGTTGGAGCTGTTGGGGGAACCAACGATGAGCACGACATCCGACCGCTCGGCCAGCAGTTTCACCGCATTCTGGCGGTTCTGGGTGGCGTAACAGATATCGTCTTTTTTCGGCCCCTGAATTGCCGGAAAGCGCTTGCGCAGTGCTTGCATGATAACGGCTGTATCATCCACCGACAGCGTGGTCTGGGTGACATAACGCAAATGGCTTTCATCCCGAACCTGAAGCTTCTCCACATCTTCTGGCGTTTCGATCAGGTAGATGCCATCGTTCACCTGGCCCATGGTGCCTTCCACTTCGGGGTGGCCGGCGTGGCCCACCAGTATGATTTCAGCCTGTTTGCTGCGATTCCGTTCAACTTCATGATGGACTTTGGTCACCAGCGGACAGGTGGCGTCATACACGCGCAGTCCGCGCCGTGCGGCCTCGGCGCGGACGGATTTCGGCACGCCATGGGCGGAGAAAATGACCGTTGAATCGTCCGGCACTTCCTCCAGTTCATCAACGAACACCGCGCCAGCCTGTTTCAGATGATCCACGACAAAACGATTGTGCACCACTTCATGGCGCACATAGATCGGCGACCCGTGCTGTTCCAGGGCGCGTTCGACGATGGCGATAGCGCGATCCACGCCGGCGCAAAAACCACGGGGATTGGCCAGCAGGACTTCCACACTCAAGGCTCTATTTCCAGGATTTCGACATTGAATTGCAGGTCATGCTGGCACAGGGGATGATTAAAATCCACCGTCACGGTTTCCTCATCCAGTTCGTGTATCAACGCTGCCACCGGGCCTTGCGGCGTATCGAATTCCACCACCTGCCCGGCCTGCAGCGGCACCTCGCTGCCGAGGGCGGACAATTCCAGCAGTTGCACATTAGCGGCATCCCAGACACCGAAAACGCTGTCAGCGGCAGAAATTTCAACTGTCTTGCTTTCGCCCACGGCCATGCCCAACAGCATGGCTTCCAGCGCCTCGGCGAACTCGCCCTGACCCAGAGCAATGACGCTACCCTCCGGGCCGGTTTCATCCAGCACTTCACCATCGGCCAGCGCCAGGCTGTAGCGCAGGCGCACCTTGCTGTCTGGCCTAACCCTGGCGGCCATGGCGCTTGCCCTCGAAAAAGATGGCGTCGATGATCAGCAAGGCCGCGCCCAGGGTAATGGCCGAATCGGCCAGGTTGAAAATGGGGAAATGGTGGTTCTGCCAGAACGCATGAATGAAATCCACCACCTTGCCCATGGTCAGGCGGTCATACAGATTGCCCATGGCGCCGCCCAGTATCAGCGCCATGCCCAGCGCCAGCAGCCACTGGCTGCGCGCCAGCCGGCGCAGATACCAGACAATAAAAGCGCTGACCACGATGCCGATGGCGCTGAACAGTATCTGCTGCCAGCCGCCGGCGTTCTCGAACAGGGAAAACGCCGCGCCGGTATTGTAGGCCAGGCGCAAATCCAGCACCGGCAACAGACCCACCACCGAGCCGTCGCCCAGCCAGCGTTCCGCCGCCGCCTTGCTGAGCTGATCCAGCAGCACCACCAGGACCGATACCCAAAGCCAGTTCAACATGCTGCGGTTTTCAGGCATACGAGCGCGTTTCGCCCTCGCCCGCCACGTTGGTGATACAGCGCCCGCACAATTCGGGATGCTCGGCGTCCTGACCCACTTCCTCGCGATAGTGCCAGCAACGCACGCATTTGCCGTGCGCCGAGGGTTTCAGTACAAAAGCTATCCTGCCCGGCACATCGGCCAGCGCGCCGGCCTCCGGCTCGATGGCGTCGTCGGGTTTGTCGCTCCAGGGCAGCACATCGGCGGTGGAAGTGATGAAGGCAAAACGCAGCTCGTCGCCCAAACGGGCAAGCTGACCGTGAATATCACCGTCAGCGTAAACCGTCACTTCGGCCTGCAATGACGAACCGATGTCGCCCGCCTTGCGCAATTTTTCCAGCTCCACGGAAAGCGCATCGCGCACCGCGCCAATTTCGCGCCAGTCAGCCAGCAATTTTTCCCCGTCAGCCACATCCGGCAACGACCACCAGTACTCGGTAAACACGTAGTCGGCTGGCCGCGCCGGCATGGCGTTCCAGATTTCATCGGCGGTAAAACTCAGCACCGGCGCTATCCAGCGCACCATGGCTTCAAGAATATGCTGCATGGCCGTCTGCGCCGAACGCCGCGCCACGCTGCCCTTCTTTGCCGTGTAGAGACGATCCTTGAGGATATCAAGATAGAAACTGCCCATATCCACCGCGCAGAACTGGTGCACCGCCTGATAGACGTGATGGAAACTGTAATCATCATAGGCGGCGATAATCTGCTGTTGCACCTGCGCGGTGCGGGCGATGGCCCAGCGATCCAGCTCGGCCATGTCATCCAGCGCCACGGCATGTTTGGCGGCGTCAAAATCAAACAGATTGCCCAACAAAAAGCGCGCGGTGTTACGCACGCGGCGGTAGGAATCCGCCGTGCGGTTGAGTATTTCCTTCGAGAAGCTCAGCTCGCCGCGATAATCCGTGGCCGCCACCCACAAGCGAATAATATCCGCGCCCACATTGCCCGCCAGTTTGGTCGGCTCCACCCCGTTGCCGCTGGACTTGGACATTTTGTAGCCCTTCTCGTCCACGGTAAAACCATGGGTCAGGCAGGCTTTGTAGGGCGCCTTGTCAGTCATGGCGACCGAGGTCAGCAGCGAGGACTGGAACCAGCCGCGATGCTGGTCGGAGCCTTCCAGATACAGATCAGCCGGACGACGCAGATCCTCGCGGGCGTCGAGCACGGTGTAATGGGTAACGCCGGAATCAAACCACACGTCCAGGGTGTCGCTGACCTTGATATATTGTTCGGATTCGTCGCCCAGCAACTCGTCCTTGTCCAGTTCAAACCAGGCGTCGATGCCTTCCTTTTCCACCCGCTGCGCCACTTCTTCGATGAGACGCGGGGTTTCCGGGTGCAGCTCGCCGGTTTTGATGTCGGTGAACAGGGCAATGGGCACGCCCCAGGTGCGCTGGCGCGATACGCACCAGTCGGGCCGGTTTTCCAGCATGGAAGTGATACGCGCCTCGCCCCAGTCCGGCAGCCAGGTCACGTCCCTGACCTCGGCCAGCGCCCTGTCGCGCAGGCCGTTCTTGTCCATGCCGATAAACCACTGGGCGGTGGCGCGAAAGATGATCGGCGTCTTGTGGCGCCAGCAATGCGGGTAGGAATGCGCCATCTTTTCCATCGCCAGCAACGCGCCGCGCTCACGCAGCACTTCCAGCACATGATCGTTGGCCTTGAACACTTCCTCGCCGCCAAACAGAGGCGTATCATCGAGAAACTTGCCCCATGGCCCCACCGGGTTGTCCACTTTCAGGCCATATTGTCTGCCCACCACGAAGTCTTCCTGGCCGTGACCGGGGGCGGTATGCACCGAACCGGTGCCCGCTTCCAGCGTGACGTGATCGCCCAGGATCACCGGCACCTGGCGTTCATAGAACGGATGCTGCAACTGAGCGCCTTCCAGCGCCGCGCCCCTGGCTTCACCCACCACAGCGAAATCCTCCGCGCCGTAGCGCGATGCGGCGGCTTCCATCAGACCGCGAGCCAGCACCAGCCGCTCCGGTTGCCCGCCGACGGATGTTTGCACCAGCACATAATCCAGCTCCGGGTGCATGGCCACCGCCTGGTTGGCGGGCAGGGTCCACGGCGTCGTGGTCCAGATCACCACGCTCACCGGGCCTTCGCCGCCCGCGTTGTCAAAGCGACCCAGCAGGTCGGCCTCGTCCACGGCGCGAAAGCGCACGTCGATGGCGGGCGACTGCTTGTCGCGGTATTCCACCTCCGCCTCGGCCAGCGCCGAGCCGCAGGACGGACACCAGTGCACCGGCAACAGGCCGTGATACAAATGCCCCTTGTCGGCAATCCTGCCCAGCGAGCGGATGATGTCCGCCTCCACCTGAAAATCCATGGTGAGGTACGGGTTATCCCAGTCGCCAATAACGCCCAGGCGCTTGAAATCAGCCTTCTGCCCTTCCACCTGCCTGGCCGCATATTCGCGGCAGGCGTCGCGGAACTGGCGCGGCGTCACCTTGCGACCGGGCTTGCCAACCTTTTTTTCCACCTGCAATTCAATGGGCAGGCCGTGACAGTCCCAGCCCGGCACATAGGGCGCGTCGAAACCGGACAGCACCCGCGACTTGACGATAATGTCTTTCAGTATCTTGTTGACCGCATGACCCAGATGGATGCTACCGTTGGCGTACGGCGGGCCGTCGTGGAGGATGTATTTTTCCGCCCCGGCGCGCGCCTCGCGCATACGCTGATACAGCTTGTCCTTTTCCCAGCGCGCCAGCCACTGCGGCTCGCGGTTGGGCAGATTTCCGCGCATGGGGAAATCGGTCTGGGGAAGGTTGATGGTATTCTTGTAGTCAGCCACGCTATTTCTCGCTGGTTACGGGTGTATTCAACACCTCGATTACTTGTTGTCTCTGTTCGTCATCCAGACAATAGACCGGCACGGCATAATGCTTGCCGTCCGCGGTTTCCACATCCACTTGCCCGCCCTCATCGCTCACCGCCCGGATGTCTTCGCGCCTGAAGCTGCTCATCACCCAGGGGCTGTAATACACCGCCACCTTTTTCGGCTTGATATTCACCACAATCTTGTTGCCACCGATAAGGAACAGCGCCGCCGAAGCGACCAACAGCATAAACGCGTATTTATACTGCGAAACCGGCATCATGCCCATATAAATCAGCGCGGCTATGACCAGCGCCGCGCCGATGCCAGCCAGCACCAGATACGTGACCTTGCCGCGTTTCCTGCAACGAAATTCCATCAGTGCTTTTCCTGGTGTTGATTCTGGTTGTCCCTGATCCAGGCGCGCGCTACGTCTGCGTCCAGCAATATCTGTTGTTTCAGCGCATCGAATGAATCGAATTTGCGCTCGTCACGGATGTGATGCAAAAACGCCACGTCCACATGTTGGCCGTAAATGTCGGCATCAAAACCGAACAAATGGGTTTCCAGCAGCGCCCTGGTTCCGCATACCGTGGGCCGCGTCCCTACATTGGCGACGCCGTAGCGGACGCCGCCGCACTGATCATCCGCGCCGGAACCATCGTGAGGCAACCCGCTCATGCGCACCACATAGACACCGGACAGCGGCGACACCTTGCGGTGCAGATAAATATTCGCCGTGGGAAAGCCGATGGTGCGGCCGCGCTTGTCGCCGTGGGCCACGCGTCCCGACATGGTGTAGGCTCTGCCCAGCAGACGCGCCGCGCCCTCCATGTTCCCCGCTGCCAGTTGGTTGCGCACCCGCGTGCTGCTGACGCGTTCGCCGTCCTGCTCCACGGTCGGCATGCTGGAAACGGCAAAACCCGCCGCCTCGCCCGCCTGCTGCAGCATGGCGAAATCGCCCGCGCGGTTCTTGCCGAAGCGAAAATCATCGCCCACCACCACCGAACGCGCGCCCAGTCCGTTCACCAGCAGATCGTCAATAAACTGCCGCGCGGTCAGGTCGCGAAAACGCTGGTTGAAAGGGATGACCAGTACGCGATCCGCATCATAGCGATCCAGCGCAACGATTTTCTCCCGAAACCGGGTCAGCCTGGCCGGCGCCCTGTCGCCCATAAAAAATTCCTGCGGCTGCGGTTCAAATATGACCACGGTGGAAGGCAGGCCCAGGGCATCGGATTGCTCACGCAGCATGTTCAGCACCGCCTGATGGCCCAGATGCACGCCGTCATAGTTGCCGATAGTCACCACGCTGCCGTGATGCCGGGGCTTGATATTGACGCTGCCGCGTATGAGTTCCATCAGGTCCCCACCCAGTCCGGGTCATGCTCTTCGATGACCCGATCCAGCGGGCGGCGACAATCGCAGTCCGTATCCGCCGGATGCCAGTACAGGATGGAATGCTCGGGAAAACGCCAGCAAAGACAGCCGTCGCCGGTGTGCATATCCACTGTCCACAGGCTGCGCGTCTCAACGCCCAGGCGCTCCATTTTCTGTTTCCATCCATGCACCAGCCGCGCGTATTCCTGCTGCAATCCGGCATGCTCCCTCGAACCGGGTACGGCATGGGACAGATCTTCCTGAACCGGCGCCAGCAAGCGATGGCTTTCGCGGCTGATTTTACGCAGCACAGGCAACAGGGCCTGCGCCTCCGCCAGCGTAAAATAGCGCGTTTCCGCGCCGATATGGATAATCGCGTTAGTCAACGGTATTCAAATCTCATGCTTATATAATAATTGCCTGGGCCGGATGCCCGTGGCCAGTATCACCGCCACATATACGGCCGCTGCCACGCCTATCCACAGCGCCAGCCGCCAGACGCGCTGCCATGGGGTTCCCGCCAGCCACAGACTGCTGTCGCCAGCGCCCCAGATCAGCACCGCCGCCATCACTGCCGTCGCCAGCAGCACTTTCGCAGCAAACCCCAGCCAGCCGGCATCGGGCCGATAATGACCATAGCGACTGAGGTAATAAAACAGCAGCCCCGCATTGACGAACGCGGATATGGACAGCGCCAGCGCCAGCCCCACGTGCGCCAGCGGCCTGAACAGCAGCACCGCAAACAGCACATTCACCAGCATGGCGATGGCGGCAATTTTTACCGGCGTCGTGGTGTTCTGCCGCGCATAAAACCCCGGCGCGAGTATCTTCACCGTCAGCAGAGCCGGCAAGCCCAGACAATAAGCTACCAGCGCGGCGGCGCTCATTCTTACATCATGCGCGTTGAAAGCGCCATACTGAAACAGGGTAGATACGATGGGCTCGGCCAGCAGAATCAGACCTGCGGTAGCGGGCGCGACGATGAGCAATACCAGCCGCATGCCCCAGTCCAGCAACTGCGAAAATTCATATTCTGACGCATTGGCGTGCTGACGCGACAGGCTGGGTAATATCACTGTGCCCAGTGCTATACCGAATATTCCCAGCGGGAACTCCATTACCCGGTCGGAATAATACAGCCAGGCCACGCTGCCGGTCGCCAGAAACGACGCCAGTATGGTATTCACCATCATGTTGATCTGCGCGACGGAGACGCCGATCATGGCGGGCGCCATGAGTTTCAGTACGCGCTTTACGCCGGGGTCCGGCTTGTGAAAACGCGGCACCGGCAATCGTTTCAGTTTGATCAGAAACGGCAGCTGAAACACCAGTTGCACCACGCCCGCGGCGAACACGCCCCAGGACAGCGCCGTCACCGGATTATCCATATAGGGCGACAGCCACAACGCCGCCGCAATCATGCACAGATTCAGCAATACCGGCGTAAAAGCCGGGACGCCAAACCGTCCCCAGGTGTTGAAAACGCCGCCAGCCATGGCCACCAGCGAAATGAACAATAAATATGGAAACATGATGCGCAACGCATCGGACGCCAGCTCAAACTTGTCGGGATGCTCGAGAAAGCCGGGCGCCAGCAGGCGGATAATCCAGGGCGCAGTCATTACGCCCAGCCCCACCACCACAATCAGACTCAGCAGCAGGAAACCCGCCACGCTGTCGAGAAAACCGCGCACCTCGTCTTCCGGTCTTTTTTCGCGATACTCGGAAAGCACCGGCACAAACGCCTGTGAAAACGCGCCCTCGCCGAAAATCCGGCGGAAAAAATTCGGGATGCGAAACGCCACATAAAAGGCATCCGCCTCCACGCCCGTGCCAGCGCCAATCACCCGCGCCAGAACGTTGTCCCGCACCAGCCCGAATACACGGGACAACAGGGTCATACCGCCGGTAATGGCAGTGGAAAAGATCAGTTTTGCGGACACGGGATCGGCGTATATTCGGGTTTGCTGAAAAAGGCCGAACTATAGCGGGTTGGCTGGCGGGGGGGAAGGCTCTGGAGGCTTGGGCTGGAGGCTGACGCTACGAAAGGCCAGAATCAACTCCTGAGCCGCATCTTTCAAGGCAACCCAACGCTCGCACCCCTCAAGCCTACAGCCTAAAGCCTCAAAACCCGCCGAATCATCGCCCCGGGCTCAATTTTTTATTGACAAAACCCGTCAAATGCTCATAATGCGCGCCCTTTCAGAACAGATACAGGTATTCGAGGAATACAGCATTGGCCAACACAGCACAATCCAGAAAGCGCGCACGTCAGGCAGACAAGCGCCGCCTGCATAACCGCAGCCTGCGCTCCAGCATGCGCACCACGATCAAGCGATTCCTCAAGCTGGTGGAAGCCGGTGACAGGGAAGCAGCCGCCGCTGCCTACCGCGAAACTTCTTCCGTCGTGGACAAAATGACCATCAAGGGCATTCACCACAAAAACCGCGCTGCGCGCATGAAAAGCCGCCTCAACGCCCGTTTGAAAGCGCTGGGCTGAACGTCAAACAAGTTCCCATGAAAAAGCCCCTGCTGCCAGCGCAGCCGGGGCTTTTTTGTGCCTGATCAACCGGGACCGGCGCCTTGCCCAGCCATACGGATGGCCGGAGCAACAGGCTGTCCAGGTCTGCTATCCATTGCGCCCAGGCCTTGAGTCGGGCTATACTGAACTGCAAATTATAATTAAAAATATGGGGGATGGCATTGACCAAACGGCTTTTGCAAGCGATCGGGGGCGTAGGCGTGACTTCAGTCCTGTCTGTGGGCTGGATCGGGCCTGTGCAGGCCGAATGGGCAGAGTCAGTACTCGACGCCAGCGCCGAATACCGCACCAACGATGATGTCAACCTCTCTGTTTTCAACGATGACGAAAAAAGCGACAAACTGCTTCGCGGCGTCCTCGGCTTCAGCAAAATCTACCAGTTTGACGCAGGCATTGCCGACTATACACGCCTGAATATAGGCGCCAGCATAGAGCTGCAGGATTACAGCGAGTTCGACGGACTGGATCGGGTCAATCCAGGCGTCGCCCTTGGCCTGACGCATAAATTCGGACTCGGCCCGGATGCGCCCTGGCTCAACCTGCATGTATCAGGCGTGGTCGAAAACGTCGATGACAGCGATCGCAACAAGAACATCATCAATGCCGGAATACGCCTCGGCAGGCGCTTTACGCCACGCTTCGACGCTGCCATCGACTGGAGCTATGACAAATCCAATGGCAAGGACGACTTACCGGTCATTTCCCCCGGCCTGCCGTCCAGTGTCTATGATCTGCAACGATCCATAATCACCGCCATTGGCAACTACCAGGTCACCCCGCGCTTGCTCGGCAGCATCCGCTACTCTTATCTGAATGGCGACATCAATGGCGAGTGCACGGTGGAAAATGTCGGCTTCCTGCTGACGGTCATTGACATGACGGCGCACACGCTGGACCGCACCTTCGAAGGCTGCCGTTACCGTTTTGATGGCTACGCCAATACCCTGGGTCTGTCCGGCAGCTATGCCCTGGGTCCGCATACCGCCATCAACTTCGGCAGCGTCTGGTCCAAAGGCGGTACCGGAAGATGGCTCTACCGCCAGAATCAGCTTTTTGTCAACTTCTCATACAGACACTGATATAGCGAATGAAAGCATCAAGTAACATCGCAAAGTTTCTGGCCATCAGCCTGATGCTGGTTTGCGTGCGGGCAGGCGCCGCCACGCTGAACGCGGAAGTGGTCAGCAGCAAGGGCAAGCCGGTCAGGGACGCAGTGGTTTTTGCTGTGCCGGCCGACCCCGCGGTATTGCAGGGTATTCAGGCGCAGAAACAGGTTGACGTGGACCAGGTGGACAAGGAATTCATCCCCTACGTCACCGCCGTATACCGGGGCACGGATGTCAATTTTCCCAATAGCGACAAGATTCGCCACCATGTCTATTCCTTTTCCGAAGCCAAGCAGTTCGAGATTCCGCTGTATACCGGCGCGCCGGAAAAACCGATTCACTTTGACAAGCCGGGCGAGGTGGCGCTGGGCTGCAATATCCATGACTGGATGAAAGCCTATGTGTTTGTCTGCGAGTCGCCGTTTTTTACGACCACTGACGCCGATGGCAAGGCGTCTCTGACAGATCTTCCGGCGGGTCAATACCAGGTACGCGTCTGGCATCCGACCCTGCGCGGCAAACCGGAAGATACCGGACAAAAAGTCTCGCTGGAGGCTGATTCCGCGCCCCAGATTGTACAGTTCACCATTCGCGAGAAAAAGCTCTGGAAACCCTGGCGCGCACCCACTTCCACGACTGGCGGGTATCGATAAACGGCGTATTTCAAGAAATTCCAGTCACGCCTGCTGTTTTTTGTCATCGGGCTGTTGCTGATCACCCAGGGCGGAGCCTATTTTGCGGTCAGCCGGGTCAGCCAGGACAGCGCCCGCAAACAGATTGACCGGGATCTGGTCTCCACTGCCCGCATTTTCCGTAATACCCTGGTCCGACAGGGCAGGGATTTACTGGAAAAGGCGCGCCTGCTGTCGTCGGATTTCGCTTTCAAACAGGCTTTCGCCAGCCGCGACTATGGCACCATGCTTTCTGCCCTGCAAAACCACCGGATACGGATGCAGGCGGATGTCATGATGTTGTGCACACTGGACGGTCATATACTGACCGACACCCTGCATCCTGATGATAACGACGATTCGGATGGCAGTTTTCCGGTACCCGGTCTGTTTGACCGAATAATGGACAGCGAAACCGGTGAACTGCAGGCCATCGGTCAGATCGACGATGCGGTTTATCAACTGGCCATTGTTCCCCTGTTCACCCCGGAGCCCAGCGCTTTCATTGTTATCGGCTTTCTCATTGATGAAAATTTCGCCCGCGAACTGAGCGCCACCGCCCGCGACACCGAGGTCTCCCTGTTGCAGAAGCGTCAAAGCTCCGGATGGCAGTTGTTCGCTACCACCTTGCCGCCCACGCTGGCCAGTGATTTGTCCGGGCGCGCTGACATATCCACCCTGCCCTCGGACCAGACCCGCATGATTACGCAGGCCGGCCAGCAGTACATTTCCATGGCGGTGCCGTTTGGTTCAGGCGCCCGCCCCGGCACAGCCTTGCTGCAACGCTCTCTGGACCAGCAACTTTCGGCCTATCATGCGCTGAGCCGTGTATTACTGGGAATATTCCTGCTGTCGCTGCTGATGTCTCTGGCGGCCGCCTGGTTCATGGCGCGGTCTGTGGTGCGGCCGGTAAAAATACTGGAACGGGGCGCCAGAAAGATCGCCGCCGGCGATTTCGGTCACCGCGTGCAGATCCGGCAGCAGGATGAACTGGGCCAACTGGCGGACACTTTCAACGAAATGGGTTCGGGACTGGCCGAACGTGACCGCGTGCGCAATCTTCTGGGCAAGGTGGTTTCCCCGGAAATAGCGGAAGAACTGCTGAGCAGGCAGATCGAGCTGGGCGGCGAGGAACGGGAAGTCACCGTATTGTTCTCGGATATTCGCAATTTTACTGGCTTGTGCGAAAAACTGGCACCCGGGGACGTTGTGCGACTGTTGAACAGCTGGTTTACCCGGGCCAATGAAGTCATCGAACGCCATGGCGGCGTGGTGGACAAATACATTGGCGACGCAGTAATGGCCCTGTTCGGCGCGCCACTGGACAAGCCCGGCGCCGCCGCGCGGGCCGTGGGCGCGGGCCTTGATCTGCAACAGGCCATTCGACAGATGAACAAGGGACTGATCACGGCCGGCACGCCGTCACTGAACATCGGCATCGGCATTCACACCAGCCAGGTGCTGGCCGGCAACATGGGCTCGGCCAGTCGCCTCAATTACACGGTTATCGGCGATGGCGTCAATCTCGCCTCACGCCTGGAAAGCCTGTGCAAATATTATGGCGTGGAAAGCATTGTCAGCGAGGACACCCGCAGGCAGGCGCCAGCATACGCTTATCGCGAGCTCGACCGGGTGTGCGTTAAAGGCAGACAGCAGCCGGTCACCATCTACCAGCCTCTGGGGCCGGATCCTGCAGCGGATTCATCGCTGCCGCTGTATCGCCAGGCGCTGGACGCCTACAGGAACCGGCAGTGGCAACGCGCCATCCAGCTGTTTACCGCCCTGGCCGAAGCAGCGCCAACAGAGCGGCTCTATCAGCTTTATCTGGAACGAACGCAGGCGCTGGCAAAGCATCCGCCGGATACCGGCTGGAACGGCGTTTTTCAGCATGCGCAAAAATAGCTCGCCGCTTCGACCCGTACGCCCAGCTAGCCGCTCTGTTCGAAATGGTATTCGATGGGACAGTCTGGCTCCGGGGACGCGGCGGCGGACTGCTTCGGCATTTTATGCAGCTCCAGATCGCAAACCCGTGAATGCTCGTAAGGCACGTCAGACTGGAAAACCATGATCGGCAGAACCACCGGGTTGGGCCAATCTGTCTGCAGAAAAGAGCGCAGCCAGTCGGCTCTTTCCTGCTCCGATTTGACGCATAGCAGGGCTTCAACATTGTGCGACACGATTCCGCCTTTCGCAGCCTGCTGGCGCAATGCCGCTGTCAGCTGCCCCAGGCTCAGTCCCTCGGCTTCCCTGCCGAGACCAGCCATGACTTCTTGCTGATAATCAAACAGGCGCAGCCCCAGACGCGCGGCCAGTTGCCGACTGAGATCAGGATTGAAGCGCGGAAACAGGACGATACTGCCGCCCGCCAGTTCCGCCTTGTCAAAATGCTGATCCACGGTATGCAACCATTCAGAATCTTCCGTAACGGCGCCTGTTGCTGGCGCGGTATGCTGCGGAATTTCAGCGCGTTTGAACGGCGTGAAGCTGTCGATGGCGGCCAGTTGCCCGGCGCTGAACAGTTTGCCCACCAGTGGAAACAGTTCCCTGTCTTCCAGCAAGGTATGGGCCTTGAGCACGCGGCCGAATTCAGCCAGACTGGCAGCGGCATTCTCTGCCGTCATGTCTTCCGCCAGGGTTCTCAGCAGACCATGCTCCCTGCCGATGCCAATGCACAGGGAAGCGTGTTGCGGATGCTCCTGTAGCAGTGGCCGCAGAATGGTCTGCTCTTCGTGCTGCAGGTGCGGTTCCAGTTCGTCTATGTGGTAGCGGCTGACTTTTTCGACGCAGGCCGCCATTTCGCCAAAATCGCCGCGCCCGGCGATATTCATGATTTCTTCCGCAAAGGCCAAGCAGTCTGCGTGCTCCTGTTCCAATTTGCGCATCGGAATCGCGCTTTTCTGTGTGGTCGCTGTCATTGCTCCGTTTCCCCGTTGAATGAGCGTGGTTTTCTGGCCGCCACAGGTCACACGCCTGCCGCGCGGGCGGTCATTATGTTTCGCGCCCCGCCCGTGTGCAATGACAAATCTTCAATACACCGGTATTGGCCGTCGCGCCGGCCTGACCATGGCTAGCGGAGCACCAGATTATCCCGGTGAATCAGCTCCTTCTCGTCCACATAGCCCAGCAGTTCCTCGATGCGGTTGCTGGGCTGTCCCATGATTTTACGGGTTTCCTGACTGTTGTAATTGGTCAGCCCGCGCGCCACTTCCTCACCAGAACGGTCGATGCAGCGCACCAGATCGCCGCGCGAGAAATCGCCCGACACCCCGGACACGCCCACCGCCAGCAGGCTTTTGCCGGATTCTCTCAGCATCTTTACCGCGCCGTCGTCGAGCTCCAGCGTACCACGCGTCTGCTGGTGGCTGGCCAGCCACTGCTTGCGTGCAGCTATGCGGCCGTCTTTCGCCCAAAGTACCGTACCCACGGCTTCGCCGCCGATGATTTTTTCGATAACACCGGCTCGCCGACCGGGCGCGATCACCGTCACCGCGCCCGATTGCGCCGCCTTCTGCGCGGCAAGCACCTTGCTGCGCATGCCGCCGCGCCCCATGGCGCTGCTGCCCCCCGCATTGGCCAGCAGGCTCTGGTCGCCGGCGTCAGCTTCAGCGATGAGCACAGCATCAGCGTTGCTGCGCGGATCCCTGTCGAACACGCCATCCTGGTCAGTGAGTATGATCAGCAATTCAGCCTCCACCAGATTGCTCACCATGGCGGCCAGGGTGTCGTTGTCGCCCAGCGCAATTTCTTCGGTGGAAACCGTGTCATTTTCGTTTACTACCGGCACCACGCCCAGCTCCAGCAGGGAGCGCAGGGTACTGCGCGCATTCAGATAGCGCTGGCGATTGGCGAGGTCATCATGGGTCAGCAGAATCTGGGCGGTGTGCAGGCCATGCTGCTGGAAAGCGCTTTCCCAGCTGCGCACCAGTCCCATCTGCCCGACCGCGGCCGCCGCCTGCAGCTGATGCAGCGCCCGCGGGCGCTGCCGCCAGCCCAGACGCTGCATGCCTTCTGCCACCGAGCCGGAAGAAACCAGTACCACATCGACGCCGCCAGCCCGCAGCCGCGCGATCTGCGCCACCCAGTTCTGCATGGCGCCGGTATCCAGCCCCTGATCGGCGCTGGTAAGCAGGGCGCTACCTATCTTGATGACACAGCGTTTGACCCCGGAGAAATCCGCTCTGCTTTTCATGACTCCATGCCTTCAAGTGTGTCCATCAACTTCCATACGAGCTGTTGCGTGGCCTCGCCGCTGATGGCTGAAATGGTGTAAACATCGTCCTCCCGGCCCAGCGCATCCATGATTTGCCGGCGACGCCGGGCAAGCTCGTCTGCAGAAAACAAATCGGCCTTGTTCAGCACCAGCCAGCGCGGCAGTTTTGCCAGTTCCGGGCTGTATTGCTGCAATTCGCTTTCCACGGTACCGATATCCTGTACGATCTGTTCGATGTCCCGGTAGGGGTCGAGGTCGACAATATGCAGCAAAACGCGGGTGCGCGACAGATGCCGCAGAAACTGGTGACCCAGTCCCGCGCCTTGCGCCGCGCCCTCGATCAGACCCGGGATATCAGCGATAACAAAACTGCGGCCGATACCGACGCTGACCACGCCCAGTTCCGGGTGCAGGGTGGTAAACGGATAATCCGCCACTTTTGGTCGAGCATGGGACACCGAGCGCAGAAAAGTCGATTTACCGGCGTTGGGCAGGCCCAGCAGGCCCACGTCCGCCAGCAGCTTCAGTTCCAGCCCCAGTTCGCGCCGCTCGCCGGGTTTGCCCGGAATGGTCTTGCGCGGCGCCTGGTTGGTGCTGGATTTGAAATGCACGTTACCCAGCCCGCCCTTGCCGCCCTGCGCCACCAGCAGGCGCTGGCCATCCTTGAGCAGCTCGCCGATGACTTCGCCGGTGGCCGTATCTGTCACCACCGTGCCAACCGGCACCACCACCTCCAGATCCTTGCCGGAAACGCCGGTTTTCTGCCGCCCCATGCCCCTGGCGCCGTGTTCGGCCTCGTAGGTGCGCTTAAAACGGAAATCCGACAGGGTATTGAGGTTGTCCGCCGCCACCAGATACACCGAGCCGCCACGCCCGCCATCGCCGCCGTCGGGCCCGCCTTTGGGCATGTATTTCAGACGCAGGAAACTCATGGCACCGTTGCCGCCGTTGCCGGCGATAACATTGATTCTGGCTTCGTCTACAAATTTCAT
>JALXFQ010000304.1 GCA_027067235.1 Gammaproteobacteria bacterium | reverse complement strand
AGGCCGGACGGTACCGGCCTGGGCCTGTATATTTCCCGGGAGCTGTGTGAAATCAACGGCGGCCACCTGGAATATGTTTCTCTCGACGCCGGGCAGGGAGGATTCTTCCGCATCACCATGGAAAGGGCGAACAAACAAAATGAGCAAGACTGAAGCAAGAATACTGGTTATCGACGATGAGCCGGATATTGTCGAACTGCTGGTCATGTCGCTGCAAAGCATGGGCATGGAGCCGGTGGGCGCCGGTAGCGTGAAAGAGGGCCGGCATCTGATCGAATCGTTTCATCCGGACATGTGCCTGACCGATCTGCGTCTGCCCGATGGCGACGGTCTGGAAATCGTCAAATACATTGCCGAAAACCACCCCGACCTGCCGGTGGCGGTGATTTCGGCGCATGGCAACATGGAACTGGCGGTGGCATGCCTGAAAGCCGGCGCATTCGATTTTCTCACCAAGCCGGTGAATCTGGAAAACCTGAAGAATGTGGTCAGCGGGGCACTGAAAATAGCCACTCACCCGGCCACGCAGGACAAGCGTACGCGCACCATATTGCTGGGCGATTCGGAACAGATGTGCCGGATTCGCGGGCTGATACCCAGACTGGCGCGCAGTCAGGCGCCGGTATATATCTCCGGCGAATCGGGTACCGGCAAGGAAATGATAGCGCGGCTGATCCACCAGAAAGGCCCGCGCGCCGATCAGCCATTCATTCCGGTGAACTGCGGCGCCATCCCCGACGAACTCATGGAAAGCGAGTTTTTTGGCCACAGGAAAGGCAGTTTCACCGGCGCAGTGGCGGACAAGGCCGGTTTGTTTCAGGCGGCAGACGGCGGCACTTTGTTTCTGGACGAAGTGGCGGACCTGCCATTGCACATGCAAACCAAGCTGCTGCGGGTGATTCAGGAAAAGGCAGTCAAGCCCATAGGCGCGGAACGGGAGATACCCGTGGACGTACGCATACTCAGCGCCACGCACAAGAATCTGGCCGAACTGGTGGAGAAAGACAAATTCCGCCAGGACCTGTTCTACCGCATCAATGTCATCGACATCGTTGCGCCGCCACTGCGTCAGCGCGATGGCGACCTGCCCATACTGATCGAATACTTTCTGCGCCAGATTGCCGAATCCCAGGGCGAACCGGTGGCCGAACTAACGCCCGCCGCCAGAGACATGCTGCTGCAACACAGCTACCCCGGCAATATACGCGAACTGCAGAACATACTGGAGCGGGCGACCACTTTATGCGTAGACAATGTCATTGACGTGGACGACCTCTCACTGAGCGCTGCCGCGCCAATAACGGTTCAGGAAACGTCGGCCCGCGCCGAAAACGAAACGCTGGACGAATACCTTGCCAGAATGGAAAAAGACGCCATCCTGGCCGCTCTGGAAAAAACCCGTTTCAATCGTACGGCCGCAGCCAAAGAGCTGGGCGTGACCTTTCGCGCCCTGCGCTACAAGCTGGAAAAGCTGGATATCGATCTCGACTGACGCTGAACGTCACTTTGGCGCCGCGCAGCGTCACCCAATCTGTCTTTTTCTGGCCTGGTTTCAGTTTGAATTCGTCAGACCTAATCCAGTCACTTCGATGTTGCGCAATATAACCATATGAAAAATAACAGAAAATAAAGAATTTCGTTTTTATTCTCGCCACGCTCCCACGAGTTGGCACGCTATGTGCGTTAAATTCACCGTCAACAAAAATCGTTTCGCGGTGAAAC
>JALXFQ010000303.1 GCA_027067235.1 Gammaproteobacteria bacterium | reverse complement strand
TGAATTTGTTGATAAAATCCTGATCCTGCAAATTATTGGTGAAGATGTAATGGGCCATGCCCGCCATCATCGCCGCATCGGTATTGGGCCGAATCGGTATCCACCAGGCATCGTAGGCCGACGCAGAGTCCGTGTATTGCGGATCCACCAGCACGAACTTGCAGCCGCGTTGCTTGGCCATGCGCATGTAATAGAAGGTGTTGCCGCCGTGGAAGGTATAGGCCGGATTCCAGCCCCACATGATAATCAGCTTGCAATGGGCATAGGCTTCATCTTCGTTACCGTCGTGTATGGTGCCGAAGGTCCAGCGCGAACTGGTCGTGGTGCCCTGATAGGACGGCACCGACCAGGAAGACGTGCGACAGCCAAACATGCCGAGAAACCGGCCCAGCAAGCCCTCGATCTGGTCTGATTTATGCAAAACGCCATAGGACGCGCCGGCATAGGATTGATCCAGTAACGCCTGGGGGCCATATTTTGCCTTGATTTGGGTCATTTTGGTGGCGACATAGTTCAATGCCTCGTCCCAGGAGACCCGCCGGAACTTGCCTTCGCCGCGTTCGCCCACCCGCATCATGGGATACAGCAGGCGCTCCGCAGAATACAATCTCAAGCGGTAGGAACGACCACGCAAACAGCCGCGAAGCTGCAGCTCGTTTTCTTCGTCCTTGTCGAAATGCCCGTTTTTCTGGTAGCTGCCATCATCGGTGGACAAACGAACAATGACGTCGCCCTTCTTGTGCGCCACCAGCATATGGCGTGAGCCGCAATTATGCGCGCAGGAAGTCACCACGGTTTCCAGATCGTTGTCACGCGGATAGGGCTCGTAGGCAAATGCCTGAGCCTGCTTCGCTGTTTTCAGATCAACCAGGCCACCTGCGGCAGCTACCGCCGTTGATGCTCCTGCTGTTTTGATGAACGAGCGCCGGGTTATCTTGAAGGACGCTTTCAGCGACTCCGGCAATATTTTTTCTGTCATGATCTTTATTCTCCTGTGCCTGGGCACGCAACTGCTATTTTTTCATACCGGTCAGAAAACGTTTCTGCGACTCTGCGGGACGATCTTTCGCCCAGTCTGGCGTTTCTTTCGCCATGCCGGGCCATGCATGACGCGGGTAAGGAAATGATGTTCGATACCATGCTCTGCCACCGTGACAGCCATAACAGACGTCGCCGTCTTTCTTGCCCAGCTCTTCTATCGCTGCCGGTTTCAGGAAATTTACCTGGTGACGGTTGGTTCTGAATACGGCATGACAGGCCATGCAGTTATTGGCAAACAGCTTGCCGGATTCAGTCCAGGGGCCGGTCAGACCGGTCATATGCTTCCACGGAAACTGGCCATGGCACATAAGACAGACCTGGGGATCTACCATTTTGCGCATGGCCAGATCTTTTTGCGCCGTCGCCGAGGAACCGGGCACCTCTTCCCTTGGATCATTACCCTGATGACAGGTGGTACATTTGAGCTGCATCACTTTTTGCGCATAGGGCATTTTCAGGTGGCGCCGATGAAAGGTTTCCTGTGGTCCTTCGTATGTATTCAGAGTCTGATACCAGGCAAGCACCTGATCTTTGGTCAATCCTACGGGAGCTTGGTCCCGTACCTTGCGCTCCAGAATATCCTGGTGGCATGCCAGACACTGCTGGTCTGTTGCCGTTTCAATGGCCGGCTTGAAATGGATAGCATCCCAGCGCGCCTGTTCGTAATTTTTTGTTTCACCTG
>JALXFQ010000302.1 GCA_027067235.1 Gammaproteobacteria bacterium | reverse complement strand
AGTTTGACCTCGCGACCGGATTTTGTGGTGAACGAATCTTCATTCACCGCCAGATCGCCCGCCACCAGCGCGAACAGATAGGCCGGTTTTTTGAACGGATCATGCCAGCGTACAAAATGGTGGCCATCGTCCAGCTGGCCGCGCTCCACCGGGTTGCCGTTGGACAACAGCACCGGGTACTTTTCTCTGTCGGCTTCCACCGTTGTGGTGAACTCGGACATGACATCTGGTCGGTCCAGATAATAGGTTATCTTGCGGAAACCCTGCGCCTCACACTGGGTGCAGAAATTGCCGCTGGATTTGTACAGGCCCTCCAGCGAGGTGTTGTTTTCCGGGTGGATTTCCACCTCGGTTTGCACGGTAAACTGCTGTGGCGTCTGGTGGATGGTCAGCGTCTTGTCATCGACGCTGTAAGCGTCATCAGCCAGCACTGCGTTATCCAGCGAAACCCAGTTCAGTTTCAGTTGCTCGCCATCCAGCACCAGCGGCCCGTCGGCCGTGGCATGCGGATTGCGGCGCATCTGCAACGTGGTAATGACCGTGGTCTTGTGTTGTTCCAGTCTGACATACATTTCCACGCCGTCGATCAGAAACGCGGGCGGAGTGTAGTCCTGCAGACGGATGATGCGCGGCGTGGTCTGGGTACGATCCATGAGAAACCTTGAACAATGAGCGAAGCGGCACAGAATATCAGGACTGTAGCCGTTTATGAAGAAACCGCCTCACGGTCTTGCGGTTTTGCCGCCTGACCGGACGCAAGCAGATCAATGCGCCAGCGAATCGGGGAACCTGCCGGGCGACCGTACAGGCGCGTTGCGGTAACGCGGTTTCTGCGCCAGATCACGCATGCGGGCCAGAGTACGATAGGCCGCGCCCACTGCCGCCATGTTGGCCACCCAGCCCGGCAAATAGCCGCCGGGATCGGCCCTGACTTCATATTCCACCCGGACTGTATCATCCGCCAGGGGCGTGAAACGCCAGCTTCCGGCAAGTTCCGGCATACGTACCCTGTGGCTATCTGGCGCCACGTCGCCGCCAATATCGTGTACCGCGATTTCGGTCACGCCTGATTCAGGGTTACGCCGGATGTCGGCCTCGAACACCACATCGCGCGAGGCAAAGGGCCACGGTAGCCTGATGATGGTGTGAACCCGGGCCGGCCAGCGCCCCGGCGCGCTCAGTAATTCGCTTTGCTGGCAGCGATCCACCCATTCGCTGCAAGCCCCCACATCCATGATCAGCGCCACCAGCGCTGCAGGCGTTGACCGTATGACCATCTCGCCACGCTGCTGTTTCAGCACTCGCCCGGGGGATTCGCGGGTATAGATGCTGATGCCGCTTTCATCGCGGGCAAGGTTCCAGCCGCTCGCCGCCCGCAGCACCGGCGTGAACAGTATCAGCAAGCAAAAAAAAGACCGCATGACGCTCATGCGGTCAGTGTACCGGAAAACCCCTGCGATGCCCTGTGGCAAAAACCGCCAATCCACCGGGTACCAGTGCGGAGAGCTGTCAGGGCACCGCCAGTTGCGGACGCTGGTCATCCCGTCCGCGCCCCAGCAGGAAGCTGGTCAGACTGGAACGTGTGGCCTGATCTCTGGAGCCCATGCGTATGAACACCATGACTTTCTGGGCCATGCTTTCATCGGAATTGAGCACATAATATTCCAGACTCAGACGCTTGAGGAATACGCCGCTTTGCACCAGCATGGCCAGCAGGGTCTTCAGACGCGGCTCTTTCTCAACCACGGCAAAGGGAATACCCACCGCCTGTTCCGATTCCTCGTCTCTGGCCACTGGCTCGATATGGCCGATCAGGGCGCGTATGGGTTCGGAAGGATCATTTTTCTTTTGCGCAGCCATCTGGCTGCCCACCATCAGCTTGGTGGCGAAGGAACGCATCTCGGCTGAATTCAGCGGAATCTCGTGGTCTTCCACCTGTATGCCCTGCTCCTTGGTGTAACGCAGATTGACTTCCTTGCCCAGATTCATGATGCGCTTGATGAACATGGCGCCGGTAAGAATCAATTCGTAAACGGTTTGCATAATGGAATAATCCGGACGCAGCAGATAATAGCGAATCACGCCCAGGAACAGTGCGATGAGGTCGAACACGCCCGCCCAGATAATGCTTACCGTCATCTGTACCGTATATTTGCGCATATCCATCAATTCCCCCAGAGCGCGCTCCACCGGGTTTTGCAGCTTGCCGAGTTGCAGGGCGTTGATTTCGTGCAGAATCCTGCGGCTTTCGGGTGAATGGGTCAGGGCCCGCAGGCTGGCCATGGCAACCAGCAGCGGCTCACGATCCGCCTTGTCCCTGCTGGCGAGCAGCGTATTGATTTGCGCCACCTTGTCTTCAATGGACTGAATGTCTTTGCGCATCAGCGCAGTCTCGGCCAGCGCATTCTCGTAGTTGTCCAGCTTCTGGTAATACACCGAACCCTTGCCCGGGCCGAGGCCGGAGCGGCCGCCACTGGCGGCTTCTTCATCCACCAGCCGCTTCAGTTCCTTGAGTTCGAGATTGGCATTGTTGACCAGATTGCGCTCGTTGCTGACCACTTCCGACAAATCATTGGTAATACGCGCACGCATTGCGGTATCCACCGTCTCCACCGAGTGATCGCCGGGCAGACTGCCATTGTACACATAAGTATAGGCGCTCAGGGTCGAAAGCGTCAGCGCCGCGGCATAGACAACGATCAGGATCAGTTTGCCGAAACCGCGCACGTAGGGCAGCGCCAGCAAGGTGATGGCGATGGCAAACTGTACCGCAACCGCAAACAGGATGGCGTAAACGGGCTCCTGCAGATAAAGATGCGCGCCAGAGTAGGTGAAAAAACCATTCGCCGCCGTCAGCAGGACAATGGCGATGGAAATAAGCAAACTGATTTTTCCGGCTCGCGCCGGGCTTTCGCTGTATTCTGATGAAGTCATATTTTTCCTGCACCGGATTACCGGGCATACCACGAGAAATGGCGTATTATTATATAATGCTTTTCTAATACTTCAAGGCCTGTTGCTCAGAAACCTTGCCTTCATGCGAACTGCGGCAGTATGCCGGGAAGAAAAGACTTTAACAGGTCAGAGCCAAACCATGAATTTCACGTCGATAGCCACTGCGCCAGCTGCTTCATCAGAGCGACCTGCTGGTCGCTGAGTGACCGCCGCAGAACCGTCTCCAGCTCGGCCTGGAAATCCGCCAGGGTAAAATCGCAGCCGAATTCACCATCGCGCAAACGCGCTTCGCAGAACGACCGCCACCATTGCCGCTCGTCTTCGTCCAGCAGCTCTGGCCAGTTTCTGGCGCGATAGCGTGGATACAGGTTTTGCAAACGCTCATCCCTGAAGTCCGGCTGCCAGTGGATCATCTGCTGCGGATGAGCGCTGCGTTCGAGCACTTCGGTACAAAGTTCGCGGTCGCGGTTGCTGACAAATCCGTCATACAGGGCCACATCTGCATCCGGCGGTTCGCGTTCCGGCTGCCTTTTAAAGACATCCAGCAGACGGCTGGAAAGCGTGTCCGATGCCAGCAGGGCGTCGCGGTTTCTTTCCACTGCCGACCAGTCGATTCCCCAGCGCTGCGCCATCTCGTCACTCAGAGTCGCCACGGGAGCCAGCGCTGGCGATTTGTTGATATGCACACCCTTCAGGCCCACGCGCTCCACGCCTTCCGGGTAATCAGCCGTACGCGTGTACAGGTTTTCGGCAATTTCATCCGCGCTCATGGACAGCAGCGCCTGCGGATCGCGCGTCAGGTCGTAAACAATCATTTCGTTGCCATTCACCGGATGCCGCAGCAGCGGGGCCACCGGCGCAAGGCAGCCGCGCTCCGCCGGGTACATGCCGCTCACGTGCAACACCGGCTCGTGAGTGGTCATATTCAACAACCGCGCCGCTTCATCCTTGCGCCGCAACCTGAAATAAAAGTCGTACAGCCGCGGCTGCGCCTTGCGAATCAGCCGCGCCAGCTCTATGGTGGCGCGCACATCCACCAGCGCATCGTGCGCGCTACTGTGCTCGATGCCATTGGCGGCAGTAAGGTCTTCCAGCCGGAAACTGGCCGTACCGTCTTCGCGCTTAGGCCAGTTCACCCCTTGCGGGCGCAGCGCGTAGGCCATGCGCACCAGATCAATAATGTCCCAGCGGCTGTTGCCGTTTTGCCACTCACGCGCATAGGGGTCGATGAAATTGCGCCAGAAACCGAAACGCGTCACCTCATCATCGAAACGGATACTGTTATAACCCGCCGAACAGGTGCCCGGCCGCATCATCGCCTCGTTGATGCGCCCGAAAAACTGCGCCTCGTTCAAACCCTGCGCCGCCGCCCGCTGCGGCGTAATACCGGTCACCAGCACCGCCTCGGGGTGCGGCAAGGCGTCCTCCGGCGGGCGACAATAAAACGACAACGGCTCGCCGGTAATATTCAGCTCGGCGTCGGTGCGAATAGCGGCAAACTGCGAAGGCCGGTCGCGACGCGGATCAGCGCCCCAGGTTTCGTAGTCGTGCCAGAGGATAGTGGTTGCGGGCATGGCGGTTGCTGGGTCTGGTTCAGATTAGCCGAGTGTACGCCATCCATTGCGCCGGACAACAGGAAACGACAGAATCCGACCCATGCCGCCATCCAGATCAACCAAGCTGCACAGCCTGATCGACCAGTGCATGCTGCGCGACCGCCATCGCTTCCGCCGGCGTCTGCGCGAACTGAAGAAAAAGCCCGGCGGTGAAAAAAAACTGCGCTCGGATATGACGCGCTCTGCCGCCTTGCGTGAACAACGCAGGCAGGCGTTGCCGCAGCCGACTTTTCCGCAGGAGCTGCCAGTCTCGAAAAAGCTGGACGACATCGCCGCCGCCCTGCGCGAGCATCAGGTGGTCATTGTTTGCGGCGAGACCGGCTCCGGCAAATCCACGCAATTACCCAAGCTGTACATGGCGCTGGGTCGCGGCGTGGATGGCCTGATCGCCCACACCCAGCCACGCCGACTGGCGGCGCGCGCTATCTCGTCACGACTGGCGGAGGAACTGGGCGTGGAAGTGGGCGCTGGCGTGGGCTTCAAAGTGCGTTTTTCCGAAAAGACCGGGCCGCTGGATCACGTCAGGGTGCTCACCGACGGCATGTTGCTGTCGGAATGCCAGGCCGACCGCTTTCTCAATGAATACGACACCATCATCATTGACGAGGCGCATGAGCGCTCTCTGAATATCGACTTCCTGCTGGGCATCCTCAAGCAGCTCCTGCCGAAGCGCCCGGAGTTGAAAGTCGTCATCACCTCCGCTACCATCGACCCGGAACAGTTCTCGCGCCATTTTGGCGATGCGCCCATCATCAATGTATCGGGGCGGACTTACCCGGTGGAGGTACGGTATCGGGCCTTGCTGGATGACAGCGCGCCAGGGCCGGGAGCAGCCAGGCAACCTCGCGATGACAGCCATCGCGGCGGCAGGGACTATCCAACCGCCATACTCGAAGCCGTCAAGGAACTCGGGCGTGACGGCAACGGCGACATACTGGTGTTTCTTTCCGGCGAACGCGAAATCCGCGAAGCGGCGGAGACCCTGGGCAAGGCCATCGGCCACAGCACCGACATTCTGCCGCTGTATGCGCGACTGGCCAGCGCCGATCAGCAGAAGATTTTCCGCACCGGCAGGCGCCGGCGCATCGTGCTGGCCACCAACGTAGCGGAAACCTCCATCACCGTGCCCGGCATTCGCTACGTCATCGACACCGGCATGGCGCGGATTTCCCGCTACAGCCATACGCGCAAGGTGCAGCGCCTGCCCATCGAGCGCATCTCTCAGGCCTCGGCCAACCAGCGCAAGGGACGCTGCGGCCGCGTCGCCGACGGCATCTGCATTCGCCTGTACAGCAAAGAAGATTTCCTTGCCCGGCCAGAATTCACCGACCCGGAAATCCGCCGCTCTTCACTGGCGGCGGTGATATTGCGCATGCAGGCCATACGCCTGGGCAAGGTGGAGGCCTTCCCGTTCATCGACCCGCCCGACACGCGCATGGTGCACGACGGCTATCAGCTGTTGCAGGAACTGGAAGCCGTGGACGGGCGCAATCACATCACCGCGCTGGGTCGCAAGCTGGCGCAACTGCCGGTAGACCCGCGCATTGCCCGCATACTGCTGGCGGCGGTCAACGAAAACTGTCTGGCCGACATTCTGGTCATTGCCGCGGCGCTGGAAGTGCAGGATCCGCGCGAATATCCGCAAGAGCGACTGGAGGCGTCGCGACAGGCCCATGCGCGCTATCGTGACGAAAAATCCGACTTTATCGCCTGGCTCAAGCTGTGGCGGACGTTCAACAGCGAAACGGCGAACCTGTCCCACCGCAAACGGCGCGAATACTGCAAAACCCGGTTTCTCTCGTTCAACCGCATGCGCGAGTGGCGGGAAGTACACCGGCAACTGGGCCGATTGATGAGCGACATGGGCTACAAACCGCGGCAGGATGACGCGGCCGATTACGCAGCCATCCACAAGGCATTGCTGGCGGGCTTTCTCGGTAATGTGGCGAACAAGAGCGAAAAAGGCGAATATCTCGGCACGCGCGGCAAGAAGCTCTGGATATTTCCGGGGTCGGGTCTTGCAAAGAAATCGCCCCAATGGATCATGGCTTCAGAGCTGGTGGACACCAGCCGACTCTACGCCCGCAGTTGCGCCGCTATCGAACCGGAATGGATCGAGCAAATCGCCGCGCCGCTGGTGACGCGCCAGTACACCGAACCGCATTGGGAAAAGCGCGCCGGGCGCGTGGTGGCGTTCGAGCAGGTCTCGCTGTACGGTCTGGTCATCATCTCGCGACGCAAAAAGCACTACGGCCCCGTCAACCCGCGCCTGTCGCGGGAAATCCTCATCCGCGAAGGACTCGCCACTGGCGAAATCCGCGCGCGACTGCCGTTCCTGGCGCATAACCGAAAAGTGCTGGCGGACATCGAATCGCTGGAAGACCGCGCCCGCAAACGCGACATTCTGGTGGACGACGAGGCCATATTCGCTTTTTATGACCAGCGCATTCCCGAGGGCATTTACACCGCCCGTGGGCTGGAATCGTGGCTGAAAAAAACGGAGACAAAAAATGGCGGCTTCGATCTGTGCATGAAACCGGAAGACTTCAAGCAGCGTGGCGCGGAGGAAGTCACCGCCGACAGCTACCCGGAAACCGTTACGGTAAAAAACATCACCTGCCCGCTGGCCTATCATTTCGAGCCGGGCGCGGAAGATGACGGCGTGACCGCCACGCTGCCGCTGGTGGCGCTCAACCAGCTTGAAAACGCCGATTTCTCACGACTGATTCCCGCGTTGCTGACAGAGCGCATGGTGGCGCTGATTCGCACTCTGCCCAAATCCATCCGCCGCAATTTCGCCCCCGCGCCGGAGTTCGCCAAATCCTGCCTCGACGCCGTAAAACGCAGCGATGAAGCGCTGACAACGGTCATGGCGCGCGAACTGCGGCGCATGACCGGCGTGGAAATCCCGCCCCAAGCGTGGGACGAAAGCCGCCTGCCCGACCATCTGCGCATGCGCTATCGCATTATCGACGGACGCGGCTAAACCATCGCCGCGGGGCGCGACCTGTCGGCACTGAAAAACCCGCTGGAGAAACAGGCGCAAAAAACCTTCGGCGCGGCGAAAACCGTTACCGAACATCGCCGCATCGAGCGCGACCAGATCCGCCAATGGGACTTTGGCGCGCTGCCGCGCCAGACCGAAGTCGCCGCCCACGGCGTCAGCTTCATCGGCTATCCGGCGCTGGTGGACAAGGGCGACCACTGCGCCATTGAAGTCTTCGACACCCGGCACAAGGCAGCAGCAACCCACCGCGCGGGGCTGCACCGTTTGTTCGCCCTGCAACTGGAAAAACGCCTGAACCTGATCCGCAAGAACCTGCCCGACATCAAACAGATCTGCCTGAGCTGGGCCGCCACCGGCACCTGTGAAAGCCTCAAGGACGACATCATCCACGCCGTCATCGAACGCGCGTTTCTGGCCGACGGCAGCGACATATTTGAGCGGGAAGCCTTCGAACAGCGACTGGAACGCGGCAGCCGGCATCTGGGCAAATACGCCAGCGACATCTGCCGCGCGCTGAAGCCGGTGCTGGCCGACTTCAATGCCCTGATTGCCGACATCAATCAGTCCACCCTGCCCGCTTCTGACGACATCAAAACGCATTTATATGACCTGGTCTACCCCGGATTCGTGGCGCAGACGCCGTGGCAATGGCTGCGCCAGTTTCCGCGTTATCTGCGCGCCGCGCGGCTGCGTTTTGAACGCCTGCAGCACGCCGCGGCAAAAGACGACGAACGCGCCGCGCAACTGGCCCCGTGGATGGATCGCTTCGAAAACCTGCTGCGCGATGGACGCGCAACGCCGCAGTCGGAGATCCGCTGGATGCTGGAGGAATACCGCATTTCTTTATTCGCCCAGGAAGTGAAAACCGCCATGCCCATATCGCAAAAAAGACTGGAGCAGGCTTTCTCGGCGGTAGAAAAAACCTGACCCAAAACCAGATCCGGGAGAGAGCCTGACTACAGACCCAAAACAATCCGCAGAAAACGCTCCACCAGCAAAAGTTCACCTTCCTGCAAATGAGTCAGCAATTCCATATCTATCCGCCGGTTGTCCAATGTGCGAATCTGATCCAGCATGATATCGGAATCCTGTTTTAACCGGTCTCTCGCGGCCACGCGCAATCTCAGCGGCTCGGCGTCATCAATCAGATGGCTGGTCATGGGCAGAACCGTGGTACTCGGATGCCCGGTCTGGCTTAACAAATCACTTTGCATCACGACGCAAGGGCGGATTTTCCCGGCTTCCGTGCCTTTCGACGGGTTAAAATTGGCAAGGTAAATCCCGCCGCGGCTATACGCCATCGCCGCTCGCCTGATCCATGGCGCTCATCAACTCCTCATGTTGACCACGGGTTTTCAATGACGCATCCAGCAATTTCTCGCGCAGACGCTCCCGTTCCAGCCAGTCGCGATATCGCAGCACAGCATCCCGAATAACCGCGCTTTTACTGATATGTTGCTGGCTCGCCAACTTCTTCAGAATCGCGTCAAAATCATCATCAGCTTTCAGGGAAATCGTCTTCATTTCATAACACCTAAATAGGTAATACGAAAATACTACCGCCACGATTACCCATTGTCAAAGAACGCGACTTTCTTTACAGAAAAACAAATCCTCAGACAGTTATCTGAAAAAATTTGTAAGCATTCCCGCCGCCGCCCGTTCTCATCTCATAACTGCCGATTTTGATCCGGATCAGGCTCGCAGTCATCAACAGGCCAGCCGCGCGAACGACGGCTACGGCCAGGTACAACAACGGAGTGGTGACAATGAAAACACAAACAGAAACGCATCAGAACAGCACGAAAACCTCTCGCGGCAGGACTTTATTACTGTTGGCCATGGGCGCGTCGGTGATTTTTGTATCGGCGGTCAGCGCCAGCAAGGCAAGAGCCGACTGGTACGTCGGCGCGGCGGTCAGCCAGGCTTATGTGAATGAATCCGGGCTGGATGAAAATGACACCGGCGGCAAACTGTTCGGCGGCTATCGCTTCAATGACTACATCGCGGCGGAAGCCGAGGTTTATGATTTCGGCGACCAGTCGGACAGCGTCAACAGCTTCTCGGTCAACGGCGGCGGCATCGCCCTGGTTGGCTCCGTGCCGGTAAACGACAGCTTCAGAGTGTTCGCAAAAGGCGGGATCCATAGCTGGAATCTGGATGTGAGCGGCCCCATCGCGACGCAATTTCAGGATACCAGCGACACCGACCCCTACTACGGCGTCGGCGTGGATTATTCCATCAACAACCGCTGGGCCATACGCGGCGAATACACTCGCTACGAAGTGAATGATTTTGATGTTGATGTAGCATCGGTCGGGGTTGTTTTGAGTTTTTGAGCCCCGTTTATTGACGCTTCTGCCGGTCATGCGGGAACCACCCCTCCCTCCCCTTGCCCCGCGTGAAACCGACGGCAGAAGCGTCTTCTTTTTTCTCGCCAGCACGCCACACAACATAACCCTGAAATGGACTCGGACCACAGCAGGGGAATATACTGGCTGTCGGTACATCCCATACTGACAGAAAGCAAAAACGGCGCCCGATGCCGGGTTCCGCCCTGCGAGCAAACCGCAATGAGTTGGCAATGAATCACAAATTGAACCGATGGTCTTGGCTGCAGGCCGCTGTGCTGATGCTGTACGCTTCCCTGCTGATGGCAGCGCAGCCTGCGCAGGATATCGAAATTGATGATGAACCCGGAGTACGGGATATCGAGCATCCGGACTGGTTCAGCGAAACCTTTCTCGACCTGCGTGAGGATCTGCAGGAAGCCAGGGCGGCCGGCAAGCTAGGCATCATCCTCTATTTCGGCCAGAAGGATTGCGCCTATTGCGAAGCGCTGATGCAGGTGAACTTCGGTCGCGAGAAAGATATTGTCGATTACACCCGCAAGAACTTCAATGTCATCGCCATCGACATCTGGGGCAGCCGTGAAGTGACCGGCATGGATGGCAAAACGCTCACCGAATCGGAATACGCCGCCAGCATGAAAACCGATTTGACGCCAACCCTGATGTTCTATACAGACGACCCCGACCGGCCGTTCATCCTGCGTGGCTACTATCCGCCATACAAGTTTCGCGCCGTGCTGGAATACATTGTCGACGGCTACTACAAAACAGAAACCCTGCGCGACTACATGGCGCGCGCTGACCCGCCGGCCAAGTTTGATACCTCAGACATGGTGGAAGAGGATTTTTTCGAGTCGCCGCCCTATGCGCTGGATCGCTCGCATTTTCCGGCGGAACAGCCGCTGCTGGTGTTTTTCGAACAGCACGACTGCCACGCCTGCGACATCCTGCACAGCGACCCGATCCGCGACCCGGTAGTACAGCGCATGCTTGGCAGTTTCGAGGTCGTGCAACTGGATATGTGGTCGGATACGCCAGTGCTCCTGCCTGACGGTGAAAAATCGACAGCGAAAGAATGGGCGGAAAAACTCGGCATATTCTACGCGCCGACCCTGGTGTTTTTTGACGAGCAGGGCAAGGAAGTCATGCGTGTCGCCTCGGTGGTGAAACTCTACCGCCTGCGCGGCATACTCGAATATGTGCTGAAAAAAGGCTACCAGACCTCGCCCACCTACCAGCGCTGGCGTGAGGAACAACAAAACTCGGCGACCACTGAATAGTTCCAGCGCCCGCAGGACCACCTTATCGCAGCGTCACCAGTTCTTCCGCCGAAGTCGGGTGAATGGCGACCGTGGCGTCGAAATCAGCCTTGGTGGCGCCCATTTTTACCGCCACCGCAAAGCCCTGGATGATCTCGTCGGCAGCCTCACCGACGATGTGGCAACCGACGATTTTTTCCTGCGCGCCGACAGTCACGAGTTTGACCACCGTTGGCGTCCTGTGCTCGCTCAGCGCAAACAGCATATTGGTAAACCGGCTTTGATAGGTCTTTACCGCATCATGCCCCCAGGTTTCCGCGGCCTGTTCTTCGGTCAGGCCCACGGTGCCGATGGGCGGGTGGCTGAAAACCACACTGGCAATCGTGTCGTAGTCGAGGCGGGCGTCCTGCTGGCCGCCAAATAGCCGGTCTGCCAGCTTGCGCCCCGCGGCGATGGCCACCGGAGTCAGTTGCACTCGCGGCGTCACGTCGCCGACGGCGTAGATCCCGGGAACGGCTGTATTCTGATAGTCATCGGTGGGAATGAAGCCTTTCTCGTCCAGCAGGATGCCAGCGGTTTCCAGCCCCAGACCCGCTGTATTCGGCTGCCGACCCACGGCCCAGATCACGGCGTCAAAACCACCCAGTTTCTCGCCATCACCGCCTTGCAGGCCGAGTTTGCCATCGTCCTCGCGGGTCAACTCCTGCAAATGTACGCAGGTCAGGATATTGATACCCTGGCGCTGGCTTTCTTCCATCACGGTTTCGCGCAGAGTGGCGTCAAAGCTGCGCAACAGGGTGTGCTTGCGCAGCAGGATGGTCACATCACTGCCCAGTCCGTTGAGCACGCCGGCCAGCTCCGTGGCGATGTATCCGGCGCCGATCACCAGCACCTGGGCCGGTTGTTGCTCCAGTTCAAAAAAGCCGTCACTGGTGATGCCATATTCCGCGCCGGGTATATCAGGAACCACCGGCTGGCCGCCCGTAGCCACAACAATGTGCTCCGCGCTCAGGCTTTGCTGCCCGACCTCGACAGTATACGGCGCGGCAAAACGGCCGTAACCGTCGATCACCGTGACACCGGACATATCAAGATTACGGCTGTAAATAGCATTCAGGCGTTTGATGAAGGCATCGCGCTTGCGTTTCAGCAGCGACCAGTCAAAGCCTTTCATGTCGACGCTGAAACCGTAGTCTCTGGCCAGATCGACGGCCTCGCGGATATGTGAAGCATTCCACATGACCTTTTTCGGTACGCAGCCGACATTGACGCAGGTCCCGCCCAGAGGGCTGGCTGCAACCAGAGCCACGTTCGCGCCATATTCCGCCGCGCGCCGGGCCGTGGCGATGCCGCCGCTACCGCCGCCGATGACAATCAGATCGAATGATTGTGTCTGTCCATGCTCTGGCATGCCCACTTATTTCCTGTGAACCCGATGAAATGATACAGCAAGAACTACTGAATCACCCGTCGCCCATCCCGGCAATCGGATGACACACGTAACCATACCCTGATTCGTATGCTCGCTAATAGTCTCTACGTAAAACTCGCTAAAACGGATTCTCAACCGCAGGCTTTTGCGCTGGTCACATTCCGTTCAAGGAAACGATCCAATTCTTCCTCGAATAGATCTGGCACATATTTATTATCAGGTGATCGCAATGCCGCCATTGTCGGCAGACAAAGGTCAGACGCTAGCGAGCCAGAGCCATGGGAGAATCATTGGCCAGTCGTATGGCTGCTCCTGTCGCTACCGGGCTGTTCCGCGGAACGAAGCTTTTCGCCATTGCCCCAGTCCAGCAGGACCGAGAAGGTGCCGTTTTCAGATGAATAGCGGATCAACTGGGCGTATTTCCCGCTTTCGCGCGCCAGGCCAAGAGGGGGCAAGGCCCCCGTACGAAAATCATGGAGCGTCTCCATCTGCTCCGTCAGTTCAGCCCGGTTCAGGCGGCGACCGCTACGCCGCAGCCCCTCTTCCAGCAGAGCCGCGGCAGCAAAAGCCACCCGCACCGCTTCGTCGTTGTGTTCTAGCCGGGAACTCAAGCGCTCACGAAACTGCAAGTAGCGGTGGTACTCGGGCGCAGAGCGATCGGGCAGGCCTCGCGGATTGCTCAAGGTCAGATTCGTCAAAGCGGCCTGTTGCAGCGCAGGTAACTGCTGTCCCACCAGATCGACCCCGGAATAAAACGCTACCGGATGTCGCCCGTCGAGTTCACTCAGAAATGGCGTCAACGCCGAAATATGCGCAAACCAGAAAACTGCCACACTGTCGCCATCATTCAGCAGAAAACCCGGCCATTCCGCAACACTCTTTTCCTCGATGACCTCCAATGGGACCTTTGCCGCCCTGAACAGATCAGACACCCGATTTGCCAGAGCACCCTGCCGGTCATCAGCGACCAGTAAAGCGTGTTCGTACTCGCGACGATCATTGGCCAACCACCAGCGAACAAGCAATGTGGCCTGCTGCTGAAGATCTGCCAGCAGCGGCAACACGCGCTTTTCGGCCCGATTTGTCTGCCCCAACGGGAACAACAACGGCACACTCTCTTCAGTTGCCCTGCCGCCCGGAAGCATGGGGAGCAAGTAGCAAAAAGGCTCGGGCGCGGATGCAACGGATTGTAGTATCAGCTTGCGTCCCCAGATACCGCCACGCCGATTGACCTCCCCGATGTATTCCTGTAACGCCTGCCGTATCGCTTCCGCCAGGGGGATCAACTCCCCCGACTCCGGGAAATTGAGACCAATGCGAATCTCCAGTTCATTCACACCCGGCACAGCCGGGTGATCCAATTCGCCCAGATAGGCAACGAGGCTTTCGATCTCGGAATCCGTGAGCGGATAACGTGGCATCATGGGATGCAGTGCGCGGCCGTCCGGTGTTGTGCCATCGCGCACGGCCAGTTTTACCCGCTTCTCAAATTGCTCAGCTTCTGTTTCGCCATGGCTGCGTTTCAATGCTTCGCGGGAGATGGGAGGCACCACCACACCGCCTTCCTTGCCGCCCTGGCCATCGAGACCATGGCAACCGCTACAGGGGAAAGTACGTATTGGCGCTGTTATGCCACCCGCAAGAGAGACTGCGGTAGCCGAGGCACTGTTTTCCTGCGTGTATAATCTGCGTCCGTGATCGATAATATCATTGCCCCAGCCCACCGGGGGGATCATCACAAGAACAAAGCCTGCTATTAGCTTCAGCATCAATCGTTTTCCTTGCGCCGTTCCAGAAAAAGTTTGACCTGCTGCATGACCTGATCAGGCTTGGGAAATCCGTACAGCGGCACCCAGTGGTCTCCGCGGGCATCGCCTACCAGAATAACACTGGGGTGTTCACTGACTTCGGCTGTGTAGGTGTGCAGCGCCAGCAACAACCGGTCCACGTTGCGCTGGGAGCCGGTCAGCCAGTACCAACCCTCGCCGGACGCTCCGTGAGTATTGGCGAACTGCTTGAGCAGCTCGGGAGTATCTATGACTGGATTGATTGATACGGACACCAGCACCACGTCATCAGGTGTCGCGCCGGAAGCTATCAGTTTATTGTGTACGGATTTCATGATTGCTGTGGATACCGGGCAAGCAGAGCTGCAACCAGTATAGATGAAGTTCATTATCGTCACGCGATCGCCCATCACATCCGCAACGATATGGCTTTCGCGGCCCTGTCGATCCACCAGCAACACGTCTGGTATAACGCCTGAATCGGCCATGGCGATCGTCTGTGACGAACCTGACAAAAGCAAAACAAGCATAAAAACCAGTCTCATCGGGGAACCTCCAGAGTTTTCATTGTACGTGACTGAAACTGCAGACCCAGCTCACCGGACGCCACACCAATACGATACTTACCCTCAACAGGGAAACTGACCGGCAACCGAAACCGGCCTTCCTGTCCGGGCCGGACGAAAGCCCTGTGTTGCCAGTTGCCGCCGGGGCGGAACAGCAGCACCTGCAAATCTTTGGGAACGGTGGATTTACCCTGCTGATCGATGACAGAAAATTCCAGAATCGTGTTTTCTCCCGCTTTTGGCGCAGCATCAATGAGCTTTAACTCATAGAGTTCCGGCTGCGGCGCTGCCGTATCGCTTTCCCGCCCGGCAATATCCAGGGGGAAACAGCGGGCAAGGGCTGGATTGGGAAGATGAAAGACAACTTCATAGGCCCCGGGCCGAGGCACCATGGTCAATGCCTGGTAAACTCCCGGACCACGTTCCTGCAGGCTGCGGTCGTGAATCTTCACCGCCAGTGGCGGCGCGGTCCAGGTCCTGAAAGAATTCATCGGCGCGCGCATGCCATCTTCCATGAATAGAAGCAGGGTCTGG
>JALXFQ010000301.1 GCA_027067235.1 Gammaproteobacteria bacterium | reverse complement strand
CAGCGCCAGGGTGGCGGCGGTTTCGTAGCGGGCGTGGCCGTAGGGGTGGTCCTCGTCAGCTGCTTTTGCGCCATGCTTGACCGCAAACAGCACCAGGAAGTCGGACAGCAGGTCGGACAGGGTATGTACGCCATCGGCGATCAGGCCCTGGGAATGCCCCAGTATGCCGACAATCACCTGGGCCAGAGCGATGACCATGTTGACCGCTATGCTGACCAGGGTGACGCGGTTGCTGGCGCGGGAGCGTTCGCCGGTGTCTGGAATTTCAGTCGTCACTGACTTTCACCGTGATGATGATGACGCCGTGTTCGCGCCGCTGGTTGATGACTTCATGGCCGTTGATACGGCACCAGGCCGGGATGTCGTGCAACACGCCGGGGTCGGTGCAATGCACCTCGAGTGTATCGCCCGCGGCCAGTTCCGCCACCCGGTTCTGGGTGCGTATGACCGGCATGGGGCAGAGCAGGTTGGTGGCGTCGAGCTGATATTTCATACATACCATTCCTGCGCGATTTCCGATGCCGGCATGGGCGGTATGCTGAGCTTCATCGATTCACCACCAATGGGATGAATTTCTACCGTGACCCGATCGGCATTACGGCCCTGCCCGAATCGCGCAGTGATCCTGGCCGCCAGTTCCAGGTCGTCGCTGCTTGGTTCGCCCTCGATCAGGGTCATCGGGCCGCCATGAGAAATGGCCGCCATGTGGGTGAATTGTCCGCGATAACCTTTCAGGTAATTGGTCTCGCCCGCGTCGCGCGCCACGATGAGCTTGAAGCGCTGGTTGGGACGTATGTGGCGGCCGACCTTTAGCAGCATGATGTCGTCCAGCGAGTATTCACGGCTGCCGCGGTGCTGCCACATGTCCACCAGTTTTCTGGAATAGCTGGCGTCGGTGAGAAAACAGCAGCCGCCGGCGGGGGTGGCGTAATCTTTGAACCCCCATTTTTCTGCCAGCGCCATTTGTTCATGACGGGAGCGGCCGGTGATGGCGCCCAGCTGGCTGGTATCGACCCAGCCTTCGCGCTCGGGCAGAGTTTCCGGCAGATGCTGTGCGCATAACGGGCGCAGCAGGCGATCGTCGGCGCCGGATTCGCGCGCGATCACGGGCATGGTGTCCTTGCGCTGCGACATGGGGCGCTGGCCGATGACTTCGCCGGTGATGATGAAATCGAAATCATTTGCCTCTATCCACTCCCGTGCTTTTTTCACCATGAAGCCCTTGCAGTCCAGGCAGGGATTCATGTTCTTGCCGTAGCCATGTTTCGGGTTGAGCAGCACATCTTTGTACTCGTCGATGACATCAATAATATGCAGCTTGATGCCCAGCTGTTCCGCCACCCACAGGGCGTTGTTGCGCTTGGGCCTGGCCTGATCCCTGTTGCGGATGGCGTGAGTGTGGCCTTCCACACAGAATCCGGTAAAAAAATTGATGCCTTCCACGTGTATGCCCTGCTGCTGGATCATTTTAACCGCCAGCATGGAATCCAGTCCGCCGGAAATCAGGGCCACGGCTTTGCGTTGAGTCATGGGATGAATGAGGTTTTCTTGGGTTTGGGGATTTAAGCATTGCAGCAGGCATGCGTCCATTGGCCTGATGGAGTGGAAGCGCTATATTTGACGCTGCCAATAAGGAGGAGCGAAAACACATGAGAGTATTCAGGATCGTTCTGGCGCTGTTGCTGGCGCTGGCGCTGTCAGCGGTGCGGGCGGAGCAAAAGCTGGAGAAAGTACCTGGCCAGCCGTTGCTGAAGGACTTGACCTTTGTCGATCTCGACGGGAATTCGCACAAGATCAGCGAGTATCGCGGCAAGGTCGTGATTGTGAATTATTTCGAGACCTGGTGCGAACCCTGCCAGGAAGAAATGCCATCGCTCAATACAGCCTGGGAAAAAGTGAAGGACGGCGATGTCGTGATGATTGCCGTCAGCGCCAAGGAAAAGCCGGAAACTGTACGTGAGGCGCTGAAAACCATGCCGATCAATTTTACCGTCTGGCTGGACCAGGCCGGCAGGGCGTTCGATGAGTGGCCGGTGCTGGCCGTGCCCACCACTCTGGTGCTGGACAAGCAGGGCAGGGCGACCTATCGCACCGTCGGCAAGCGTGACTGGAGCGACCATGCCCTGTTGCGCCCGGTATACATGCTGGAACTGGGCAAGCTGGTGGACTGAGCGATTCAACCTGGCGCTGGAGGTAATGGCTGCGCGGAAGTGTCGGCAGGTCTCTGCTGGCCTGGGATGGCCGAAGTGCAGAGAATGCAGGAGCAGTTTTCTGTCCGTTCATCCTGAACATGCGCCGCTCCCGGCCAGCTTTTGGGAGGGTGCCGGTTTTGAGTCAGACCTGGTACGTCGTTCCCGGCCATCAGGCGAGAATTCGGACATTGAGTCAGACTCGGCAAGCCGCTCCTGCGCATCCCTGCGCCCGCGGCATACGACCGCCACGGATGGCGGGAGTGCAGAAAACGCAGGAGCAGTTTTCTGTCCGTTCATCCTGAACATAAAAAAACGGACCCGATCGGGTCCGTTTCTTTAATCCCTGTCATAGCAGGTTATTATTATTGAGCTGCATAAAAATGGGCTCTTTTCCTCTCCTCCTGGCGGCTTCGGCGCGTACCGTATCCGTTCGGGGAAGCGCACTGTAACCCAGGGGAGATAATATGTCTAACATCAAATACTTATATAAGGATCCGCTAAGACCCGCTCAGTCTATCTGGCGGTAGTGCCGGCGGCGACATAGGCTGCCTCGAGTCGGCTGGCGAACTGGAACGGGTTGGATTCCAGTATATGCCAGCCGCTGTTCAGCGCGGCGCGCGCTTTATCCAGCAGTTTTTTATCATCCAGATTGTTGCCTGTGCGGATCATTGCCAGCAGCAGCATCGCCGATGGTGATGGCATGGCGCCGTCCTCAATGACATCCCGGGTCTGGCCGTAGTGGATCAAACCGCCGTCGTCCATGCGCCAGCCGTTGTCGGTATAGAAAACATCATAGCCGCGGCTGGCAATTTTCCGCGCCAGTTCAAAGTCTTTTTTGTCATTGGTCAGCATGGCCCATTGCATGAGTCCATAGGCAACAAAGCCGTAATCCTGCAGCGAGGCCTTGCCCAGGGGCTTGTTATTGTGCAGTGCCCGTATCAGCTGGCCGTTGCGCCACAGGGTATTTGCCAGATAGTCGCGTACGCCTTGTGCGATTTTCCTGTACTGCTTGTTTCCGGTCATGCGCGCGGCCTCGGCAAATGACGCCAGCGCCAGGCCGTTCCAACCCGCCAGTTCCTTGGTGTCAGCAGGGTGCGCCTTGCTGATGGCACGTTTGTGTAAACGCGCTTTTGCATCGTTGTACAGATTCCGCGCGTTGTCCGGGTTGATGCCGATTTCTTTGGCCGCGTCTTTGACAGGGACAACCGGGACGGGCAGGTAGGCGCCATTGTCGAAAGCGGAAGGCTCATCCAGATTCCACATTTGCCTGACCAGCTTGTACTCTGTCTCCGTCAGCGCCTCTTTTAGCTCGGTTTTGTCCCAGAGGTAGGCTTTTCCTTCCTTGCCGTTTTTGTCCACGGCGGAAAAGGCGCCGATGAAGGCGCCGTCCGGCCGACGCATGTTATTTATCATGAAACGGCAGGTTTCATGGCCGACGCGAGTGTAATCCTCACGGTTGAATAACTCGCCTGCGCGCAAATAGAGCAGGGCCAGTTGCGCATTGTTGTAGAGCATCTTCTCAAAATGTGGTGTGGCCCAGTCCGGGTCGGTCGTGTAGCGAAAAAAGCCGCCGTTGAGATGATCGCGCAGCGCCTTGTTCATCATCGCATCCAGCGCCCTGGTAATGATATCGGCAAGCACGGTTTCGTGGTCGAAGCGCTGGTAAATGGTCAGCAGCACCGCCAGTTCCGGCTCCATGGGAAACTTGTTGCTCATGCCAAAGCCGCCGTGCATGTTGTCAGCCACTGCGACCGCGTCTTCGCTCAGCCGGGTGTGCAGGCGGTAAACCCGCTTGAAGTCCAGTTGCGGCGCGCCAGGGCCCTTGCCAGCCGACAGGCTGGCGTGCGCCAGCGTGGTGATTTTCTGGCGCTCTTTCTGCCAAAGACCGGACAGTCGCTGCAACAGGGCGAGAAACCTCTGCGGCCTTTCGTACAGGGTGGCGTAGACCGGGTAGCCGTCCGGTGTCACGAAAGCATTCAGCGGCCAGCCGCCGCTGCCGCGCAGGCTTTGCACAAAGTCCATCAGTTTGGCGTCCAGCGCCGGTTCCAGTTCGCGGTCTATTTTTACCGGGATGAAATAGCGGTTCAGCACGGCGGCAATTTCCGGGTTCTTGTAACTCTCGCGCTGCATGACATGGCACCAGTGGCAGGAAAAATAGCCAATGGAAAGAAAAACCAGCTTGTTTTCCCTGCGCGCCCGCTGCAGTACGTCCGGCCCCCAGTCCTGCCAGGCCACCGGGTCTTCGCCGTGCATGGCCAGATACGGAGACGGGTGATTGGTCAACTGGTTGACCAGGGCGTCGCCCCGGGCCGGGGCTGTCGCCAGCGCCATGCAGACAATGATCCAGACCAGATGGAAAGCAAGTTTCATGTTTCGTGAGCTGATTTGCTGTCGGGAGGAATAACCATACGGCGAGATCGTCTGTTAGGCAACGGCGCAGTTGCCGGGCGGTGGCGTATTTCCGCGGGCAATGGCGACTGGCTGGTGATAGAATGGGCCCGCGGTGGCGGCTAAGGGGTAGAGGGATCAGCCGGCCCGCAAGCTTCAACGTGTCCAGATCTCCATAACAACAAGCGGAGGAAAATTGATGAGTCATCCATCTGATTACTGGAAAGAGAACCTGCGGCTGGTGCTGTTCTGCCTGGCTATCTGGTTCGTGGTTTCCTATCTGTTCGGCATCATTCTGGTCGAACCACTCAACGCCATACGGCTTGGCGGGTACAAACTGGGGTTCTGGTTTGCCCAACAAGGCTCTATTTATACCTTTGTTGCTCTGATCTTTTTCTACGCCTGGCGCATGAACAAGCTCGATCAGAAATACAACGTCCACGAAGACTAGGGGGGAGCAGCAATGGATCTTCAAACCATGACCTATATCGTCGTTGGCC
>JALXFQ010000300.1 GCA_027067235.1 Gammaproteobacteria bacterium | reverse complement strand
GTACATAACGGCGTGGGCCGGACTGGGTGACCTTGACATACATGCCTGTACTATATTGTTACGCATGACATTGTCAATATTATTACCATCCATCAAAACGTGCCACTACACGACCTTCGGCCAAAACTCCTCTGAAACCCGCATAAACACTAGAGCAAAGGCGAGAAAATGGGCGAAATTTAACTTGAACTGTCGAACTCGGGGGCCCAGCAACCAGTTGCAAAGGCATGGTCGGTGCACCGGTGGGGAGGTGCATAAACGCTCTGAAATGCCTTGTCGATGGCTGACCCGTTGAACAACTTACTGAGTCGAACTAGCTCATGTTTCAGGGCGATATTTTATCCAGACGTTGGTGGAACAGTTCGTTCTGCGGGCACAGAGTTCGTAGTAAATTCTTTATTTTGTGTGGTTTCTCACAGATTTCAATCCCGCCCCTCGGTATCGTAACACCCACTTCATACCAATCCCAGATTGGCTGAAGGGTCGCAAGTCATCCATGTGGTCTGGCTTGCTTTGTTTAGCAAAACCAACAGAGGGACAGAAAAATGAACATGAAAAAACTACCGATAAGCGCTGCTTTGCTGACGTCGTTAATTTTGCCATCGGGTGGCGCCCAGGCAATCATGGCCGAGTATGTCGCGGGCTCCGATTGCGTCGCGGCGAATCTTAATCAGGCGTTCAAGTTGAAATGGGATCATTACCGGATTTATAACGCCAGTAATACGCCATTGTGGGTCACCTGCCCCTTCCCGACATTTTATAAAGATGATGATGGCGGGTATAACAGCCAAAGCTGGATCGGCACCTACCACAAAACCGGCGCCACTATCCGCTGCATTCTGCGCCGGTTCAGCGAGAATCAGGCCGATAATCCGGTTCCGTTCCAGCAGATCTACATTAGCGCCCCGCCGGGAGCATCTCAGTTCAATCCGAAGGCGAAGCGGACGAACTTCAACAATCCCAACATGAGAGGCTATGGCGGTAAATCCATGACCTGCCTGTTACCGCCTAAGACAGGCATACATAATCTGTCTGGCTGGGGGAATTAACACGCTTACTGTCGCATTGCCGGGAAAGTTTTCTTTCCCGGCTATTAGGGTGAAATCTTCCTCATTTTTAAGGTACCGGAGTAAATTATGATTACGAAGACGAATGTTTTGAAAAGCGCTGCGGGCATTGCTGTCGTCGCGCTGACCGCATCCGCGGCAACTTATACGGTGGTCAGGGAAACCGCCCAATCAACGATAACCGCAGACAGCCAGTTTGTGGATAAAATCGCAGTACTGGAGCGCAAAATCGCATCGTTGTCGCCAGAGCGCGTCCCTGATACGCAGGTCAACGACCAGATAGCGCTGTTACAGTCCCAGATTGCGGGCCTGGAAGGCCGCCTCAGCAGGCAATCCCACAGGGAAAACAACGCGCCGGATGAAACAGCCAATGATGAACCCGTCGTTACAGAACCGCAACTCAGCTACGAGGAGATGATGGAACGCGAGGCCGAAAGGGCGAGCGCGCAGGAAGCGCTGGTGACATCTACATTTCTCGAAGAAGAGACTGATCCCGTATGGTCAGTTTCGGCGACGACGCTGATTGAAGAAAGCTTCAACAAGCCCGAGCTGGCAGGCGGGCAGTTGGCCAATGTTGAGTGCCATACGCAGACCTGTCTGGTCGAATTCGATCTGGGCGATGCCGAAAGCATCAGTAAGAACGCCACATATGAGGATGACTTCCTCGCTTCAATCGGCGAGCAGTTCTCTTCGGGGACCATAAAGGCTACAACTGATGAAAGCGGATCCGTGCATTATACTGTCTATCTCGCAAAAAACGGACACGAATTACCCAACATCGACGCAGTCCCCGGTGGAGGCGGTGTTGGCAAATCGGACACGCCGTAGAACCAAAAAGAAATCTGCATGTACCGGCACGGTACAGTGACGCCGGTGACGGGAACCCCTTCGAGTACGGTTGATTCGCCCGCTTGAGGGGGTAAACGTTTCCAGGAATAGAGTTCTGTTTAGCGAATTGCCATTGTTTCATCGTTTGCCGGGCAGTAGAATTCAACGCCTTTCTGGTTCCCGCAGCTTATTGACAACGTGAAAAAAGGTAACGACAGGGCCGTTGTATGGCACCACGCTACGGTGACAAGAGACCGTAGGCAGACACAGAATGACCATAAATCTGCCATACTCTGGTTTACCGGTCTCTCGGGCGCAGGCAAATCAACGCTCGCCCACGCCGTGGAAGAGGAGCTGCATGTTCAGGGCTGTCGAACATACGTCCTTGATGGTGACAATATCCGCCACGGCTTGAACTATGATTTGGGTTTTAGCGCACAAGACCGGGTGGAAAACCTGCGGCGCATTGCCGAGGTGGGCAAGCTGATGGTTGATGCAGGTATAATCACCCTGGCAGCGTTTATTTCGCCGATGCGTGCTGAGAGGGAGAGAGTGCGCAGCCGCTTTCAGCATGGTGATTTTATTGAGATTTATTGCGGCGCGGATATTGAGGTCTGTGAAAGTCGTGATCCCAAAGGCATGTATTCGAAGGCCCGTGCGGGTAAAATCCCTGAATTTACCGGGATATCGGCGCCGTATGAGCCTCCCGTAAACCCGGAGCTCGAAATAGACACTGGTCGGATATCGCTGGAAGAAAGCACCCAAATTGTTCTGCAGCTGCTTCGAGATCGTTCGATACTCCCAGGCTAGTTTCAAGTATCCACACCCTATTCAGGCCGTAAAATGCTCATTGCCCCGAGAAGGATAGTTACGCCTCGCCCTTCAATGTCTCTCGCAGTTCCCGATGGCATGTCACGGGTGGAGTTTTTCAACAGTCCGGCGAATCTGAAAAATCTGGCAGAGGAGAACGGGTTGTTCCGCACGCCGGAGGATTTGCTGATGTATCGCAAGTTGATCGGGCACAGCGCGGAGTTTGATACGTCGGTGATTCTGGATACGTCGCGCAAGATTCTCGATCCGCTGGGGCGTCCGGTGCGGCGGGATCAGATGAAGCGTCAGCAAAAGAAGGTGTTTGAGCGGATGACGCAGATACTTTGCGATTACATGCTCGATAAATATCCTGATCCGGAGAAGCATCTGGTTTTGTGTGGCGAGGCGAGTCTGGATGCGACCTGGCCGCTGACCAAGCCGGGGGTGCCCAGCATTCGCATGATTCACAATCATTTCATGGTGTTTCCCTGCAAGGATCTGAAAAACGCGGAACCGGCTGATCCGAATGATCCGAATTTGACGGACAGCGGGCATAACAGCCTGTTTTTGCGCCATTTGCGGGAGGTTTATCACGAGTTTCTGGAAGTGCTGGATTTGCAGATTCTGGAATACCTGCCGGCTGAGGAATCCGCGCTGTCTTTGACGGGCTACCCCCAGGGCCTGCCTTGCTGGTATGTGAAAAAGGGCAGGGAAGAGCTGTCCAATCGTTACTTCTGGTACGAGTACGAGCAGATTTTGCGCGGTTTTCTGGATTTTTACCGGACCTTCTTTGATCTGGTGGCGACGGGCGAGGCGAAAGTCCCGATGAATGCCAATTTTTCGGCGCAGATCGACGATGTGCTGCTATCCAGCAACAAGTTCCAGAATGTGGCGCGCGACCTGCGCGAGCGCGTGATACAGGATCCGGCGTTTGCCAACAAGATACGCTGGCGGCCCGCTTACAAGCAGATCATGTACCGTGATGACAAGGGGCGGCTGGTGGTGACCATCTCGCAGAATTCGGTGGGCAATGCCATTACCGAACTGCTGGGCATCGTGGTCAACCGTGTGGAAGATCCGGAAGCCTATGCCAGAATCGAGCCGGCGCTGGTGGGCCGCTTGCTGGAGGCGCGCGAACGGTTGATTGCGGCCAATATCGGTGAACCGATCAGCGCGCCGTGCTGGCCGCAAGGGGAATACGTTCCCTGCCGTGAAATGAAAGCTGCCAGCAAGTAGAATCACGGCTCACCACACCACTGGATTATTGAATTGTCTCGTTCCATCATCGAAACCCACCGGGTATTTTTCAGCTGGATTTTTGCGCTGGCGGTTTTTGCCCTGCTGCTGCTGGGCGACAGCATCTGGCGCAATGACTTTCCGGTTATTGCCGGTCTGATGTTTTTTGCCGGGGCGATACTGGTCGGTCTGGCGGTGATCGGCAGGCTCTGGTGCGCCCTGCACATATCAGGCTACAAGACTTATCAACTGGTGGCGACCGGGCCGTATTCCATGAGCCGCAACCCGCTGTATTTCTTCTCATTTCTCGGTGTGATCGGCCTGGGCCTGGCCAGCGGCAGCTTACTGGTCACGGCGATCATGGTGGCGTTTTTCGCTTTGTATTACGCGCCGTTGATAAAACAGGAGCAGAAACGTCTGCTGGAAATGCATGGCGAGCCGTACCGGGAATATCTGTCGCGAACGCCGGCCTTCTGGCCAAAACTGTCGTTATTGAACGAGCCGGAGGAATATACCGTGCAACCGAGAATTTTCCGGCGCAGCATGGGCGAGGCGGTGTGGTTCGTGATTTTCCTCGGGGTGTTCCAGATGATCGGCGTGTTGCACGATCAGTCTGTTTTGCCGAATCTGTTCAGGCTGTTCTGAACAGTCTAGTCTGCCTTGCCGTGGCGCAGGATGGCGCCGTCGCTGCTGGCAAAACAGGAATAGGCAAATTCTTCATTGCCGTCACTGACCAGCACGCCCTCCACCAGAATGTTATCGTTGCCGGTTTTGCTGGCTGTACCGGGTAATACGACTCTGGCCTGACCGGGATAGCGCGCTGCGGCAAGGGCCCGTTCCTGACAGGATTTTTTTGCGTCTGCCATTTCCGGCTGCAACTGGGCATCCAGCCAGTTCGAGAAAGCCGGCACCTCGGATTTCACAGCGAGTATGATGGCCACCGCAAACAGGGCAAAAACCACATAGCGTACAGCCGGTTTGCGTCTTTTCTTGTTGCGCATGGGTATGTTCTGGTGATGTCCCATCAGTGCAATGCCTTCCTTAGTAGTTCCCGGTATTTGTCTGAAATATCCCGGCTGTCGCCCATGAGTTTGATAATAGCCAGCATGCCCTTGCGCGCCAGATCATTTCTGTACTGGCTGTTATTCTGCACGATTG
>JALXFQ010000299.1 GCA_027067235.1 Gammaproteobacteria bacterium | reverse complement strand
CGGTGTAGCCCAGATGGTTATTGGCGTTGAGGCTGCCGACGGCTTTTCTTTCGTTGCCGAAGGCGTCGTAGTGTTTGCGTTCGACCAGTCTGCCCAGTTCGTCGGTGACGGCGACGATGCTGTTCAGGTGGTCGCGGTGCAGGTAGTCGATGCCGTCGGCGGTCAGTTGGCCATTGATGCCGTCCTTTGTCTTGCGAATGGCGACATCGCGACCGGCGATTTTGAGGTGATGGCGGTACTGGTTCTGGCTGCTTTTGACATTGACTTCGAACAGGCCGTTGATGATCCAGGTGACATCGCCGCTCTGGGTTTCGGTCTGTTTGATGAGCTGGCGCTCGGGGCCGTACAACAGGGTTGAGGTCTCGCCGTTGTCGGTGATTTGCGCCGGTTTGTTGAACGGCGTCCACTGGATGACCTTGCCATTGCCCGAGAGCATGTTGCCGTTGGCGTCGTAGCTGAAGGCGCTGTCGATGCCGCCCGCCACGCTGCCCGCGCTGATGGCGCTCACCGCATGGGGGCCGGCGTTGCCGCCGCCGTAGGTGTAGTCGCCGGTATCGCCCTTGTAGGTGATATTGCCAATGGCGTCGTACTGGTAGTCCACACTGGCCACGCCCGCCAGTTGGTAGAGCTGCGCGCCCTGGCCCGACAGGCTGCTGTGAACCAGACGATTGAGGGCGTCGTACTGGAAGCTCTCGCTCAGGTCAGTGGCGGCATCCTGGCGCTGGGTGAGATTGCCCAGCTGGTCGTAGGTATAGACCGCCTGCTGGATGGTTCCGCCATGGCCGATGCCGGTCTGGTTGTCGTAGGGGCTGGTTGTCTCGATGGCCCCGACCTTGCCGCGAGCGTTTCGCTATTGTTACTACGACCCCGGTTATTTTGTTACTACGACCCCGGTTATTCCCACCCATGCCGCTCATCACGCAAATCGTGCAGGCGATCAGTCGATGTTGCGAAGCGGTCAGGCCGAACCGGAAATACCCGAGGAAACTGAAAAATATCAAGAACAAACTCCATTTCCCGGCTTACAAAAGTGCTTTGTAATGAATGACTTGGGGCTTAACTTAATGGCATTGGCGTCACAAGGTGAGAATCCGATGTGTTGGATACACGAGGTTCCCCAACAGCGTGTTGTATGAGCGTCATGGACTGTTCAAACTACCGACGACAGCCCCCTGGAAGAGGGCGCATGCCTTGGCATGAAGAACATCGGAAAGCCGTGTACGGGAAAACCGTATGCACGGTTTGATGAGGGAGGGTTGGTGAAATTATCCATGAAATGGCTATTGAGGCACCGCCAGACGAAAGGGGCGGAAACAGATAGGCCGTGTCTACAGATGAGTGAACCAGCCCTCTACTCTACCCAGCCCCCTATTGTTATCATGGCCTCGGTTATTCTAGTTTCAGGGCAATAACACCGTATAAAACAAATGAGACTCCTAAAATTCCTGATAGCCCAACGACAGTCGCATTCCGGCCCTCTGGTGAATATTTTCCAGTATAGTGTAAGTCACCTGAATATAGCTCGTACAAGGACCAAGAAAGCAGTATCAGCCCAATGCATATGTAAATGAAGGCTAATATTTTTCGCATCCGAAAGCTCTTATTGCTCGTCGTTAAAGTATTGAGACATGGCTCCCCCAGCCACCCCTCCCAAAGACCCAGGTGGTGGACCTGGTACCGTTGCACCTTCAACAAAATCCATTCCTTGCTCGATGGCTGAAGGTGTTGCTGGATTACCCGCAACATTTATCGCCGAAGCGCGCAAAGCGCTCCACGCCCTTGCAGTCCAATTTTGAGCCGTTGTAGATACCTGATTTGCCCAATAAGTTAATGTGCTGCTTGCTGCGATAACTGATTCGTTTGTCACAACCGCACTCATCAGTCGAGCCCCGCCCATTGCCAACCTCCCTGCAGGTGCGGCAGACGCCAGTACCATTCCATATTTGGTCGTGGTCATCATTATTTCACCTGTCTTTGTTACAGCGCGATCAGCCTTTTGCTGTGTAATACCGGATTTACGCCACATTGCATCAGTAAACCCCGATATACCATCGTTCAATACTCGAGACCACAACCCTATTCGTGCTCCATCCTCGAAACGACCGCCGCCGAGTCGCGAGCCTATGCCGCCCACGATAGCCGCTGCGCCGCCGCGCAGCAAGCGGCTACCCATGCTGTAATAACTGGTTGCCGTTGTCCCGGTGTTGATGTTGCTGATACTCCCCGCAAAGGCCTGGGTAAAACCAGCAGCCAGAAAACCCGACTTGAAGCTCCCGCCGCTCATGCGGCTGGATACGCCACCGACTACGGCATGGGCGAAGCTCTTCGCCACCCGTTGCCCCATACTCAAAGCGCCTACGCTGTGCTGCGCCGCCTGTGCGCCAAATACCTGACCGCCAGACTGAACCGTCTGGAAGTAGTTCCCAATCCCCGCAAATGCCGCGCCAGTAATGGCTCCGGTGATCGCTCCCTTGAGGCTACCCGTTGTCACCAGGCCCGACAAGCCGCCAGCAATTGCGCCTGCAGCAACCGCTCCAGTCAATGTCAAACCGCCTCCGGCGGTAAGCAAGGCGCCGCCCACGGTTGCGCCCATGGCGCTGAACAAGGCTGGAGCCGCATACGGCGCCACCACCACAATAGCGACAGCCACAATCACCTTCCAGTACTTCTTGATCGCCTTGCCGATCTTCTTCAGGGCGCGGTTCACGCGTCGGATATGTTGACGTATCCGCTTGGCGATTTTGTTGACGATCTTCTTGATGCCCCGGAACAGGCTCTTGATGGCGTGAAACAGGCCCTTCAGGAAGTAGCCGCTGGGGTCGTAGTAGCTCAGCGGGTTGTTGCCCACGTAGCTGTAGCGGTTGAAGCTCTGGCTGGCGATGGGGTTCTGGATGTTGGGGTCGGCGCTGAGGAAGCGGCCGATTTTCGGGTCATACACCCGTCCGCCCATGTGGATGAGGCTCACGCTGTTCAGGCTGCGGTGGCCGGTGTAGCCCAGATGGTTATTGGCGTTGAGGCTGCCGACGGCTTTTCTTTCGTTGCCGAAGGCGTCGTAGTGTTTGCGTTCGACCAGTCTGCCCAGTTCGTCGGTGACGGCGACAATGCTGTTGAGGTGGTCGCGGTGCAGATAGTCGATGCCGTCGGCGGTGAGTTGGCCGCCCGCGCCGTCTCTGGTCTTGAGAATGGCGACATCGCGCCCGGCGATCTTGAGGTGATGGCGGTACTGGTTCTGGTTGTTTTTGACGTTGACTTCGAACAGGCCGTTGATGATCCAGGTGACATCGCCGCTCTGGGTTTCGGTCTGTTTGATGAGCTGGCGCTCGGGGCCGTACAGCAGGGTTGAGGTCTGGCCGTTGTCGGTGATTTGCGCCGGTTTGTTGAACGGCGTCCACTGGATGACCTTGCCATTGCCCGAGAGCATGTTGCCGTTGGCGTCGTAGCTGAAGGCGCTATTGAGGCCGTTTACCACGCTGCCCGCGCTGATGGCGCTCACCGCATGGGGGCCGGCGTTGCCGCCGCCGTAGGTGTAGTCGCCGGTATCGCCCTTGTAGGTGAGATTGCCAATGGCGTCGTACTGGTAGTCCACACTGGCCACGCCCGCCAGTTGGTAGAGCTGCGCGCCCTGACCTGACAGGCTGCTGTGAACCAGACGATTGAGGGCGTCGTACTGGAAGCTCTCGCTCAGGTCAGTAGCGGCATCCTGGCGCTGGGTGAGATTGCCCAACTGGTCGTAGGTATAGACTGCTTGCTGGATGGTTCCGCCATGGCCGATGCCGGTCTGGTTGTCGTAGGGGCTGGTGGTCTCGCCGCGAGCGTTTCTCTATTGTTACTACGACCCCGGTTATTACGCCTCAACTTTCATGAATTGACACGGCACACAGAACATTATTATTAACGTCGTGTACAATCAATTTCATTTCATCGATTAAGTCTGAGAAACCACCTCTCCATCTTTCCCGGTCTATCTCAAAATGTACGATTAATCCCAAATTATAAATTAACGTACCACTATTACAGATAACCGTATTCGGATCATAATAACTAGAAGACCTATTTTCCCTACACTGTACCTTCATCAGCGGATCGTAATTTACGTCATACCCAACAATTACTTTTTTAACATTTCCAATATCTGTTTGCTCAGTATCCGGCGGAGATAGAACGATATAGTCCGATAGGGTTGGGTTTATATGATTCGTTCCATGCGCTATTCCAATTATTCTATCTTCCTTAACAAACACAGTTCCTACGGAACTAACATTAATTGATTTGCAGCCAGTCGGCACCTGCCCGCTATATGCGCAACCAAATATCAAGAACAATATAACTATGGCAATAAAACTTAGCATCGCGAATCCATTTTTTACGTATACAGCCAGCATCAGCACCCTGCCTCTAATCCGTGCTCGCACAAATAATTATGCTTGAACCAATCAGCTTGTTTCTCGGTACTAAGACCCACTGGAGAAGGGGTGTTCCGAAAATCTTCTACTGGGAGATAATTTCCAAACGTCAATATATCGTTGCTAAAAACATGCCCCAAGGTCGGACTAACGCCATTAACTGACTGCCATGAATGGGTAACTTCGTGAATAAAGAATCCGACCTGCGCCCCTCCGGAGCAGGTAGAAAAATCTTGGCACCAGCTCAGTGACGAGGGGAAATGCATAGTTGTCCCAGGTGTAAATGCAGCATTGCCAGGCATATCGTAAGCGACCCTCAGACTGTCTAGTTCGTCAGGTAGAAAGCTTGGATGTACAGTAACTGCTAATTCTCGCTCTCCTTTCGTAAGTGGCCGTGGTTCTTTAGTACTCTCACCACTCGCCAACCGATTAACCGCATACGAAATCGCTCCGTTCATGGCTCCGTCCTCGAAGCTGCCACCCGCGAGGCGCGAACCAATGCCGCCTATCACCGCTGAAGTCGTAATCCCCGAGAACGGTTCGCCACCCGAAACCGTATAAACCACGTTGGAGGCAAACGCCGAGAAGCCCGCGCTCAGAAAGCCCGACTTGAAGCTGCCGCCGGATATCTTTGTGCGGAAGCCGCCCGCCAGGGCGTGGGAAATGGTTTTCTTCGCCCAGCCCACGGCATTGGTGTACT
>JALXFQ010000298.1 GCA_027067235.1 Gammaproteobacteria bacterium | reverse complement strand
CATCCAGTGACGGCGCGGGCAAGCTGCTGCTGGCGGCGCTGAAGCATGGCGCAACACGTATATTGCTCGGCCTGGGCGGCACGGCGACAGTCGATGGCGGTATGGGCATCGCCACGGTGCTGGGCGTGCGCTTTCTGGATGATGCCGGGCGCAGCCTGGCCCCCTGCGGCGAAAACCTCGCCAGGATCAGGCGAGTCGATCTGGCAAAGCTTTCCAGCCGGATCAAGGGCGCTGTCATCGACCTGATCACCGATGTGGACAATCCGCTGTTGGGCAGCAATGGCGCGGCGCGCGTTTTCGGCCCGCAGAAAGGCGCCGGCCCGGAGCAGGTGCGGCAACTGGAAGGCGGGCTCGGCAATCTTGCCCGGGTTATCGTCGAAGCTGGCGGGCCGGACCTGCGCCAGCTGCCGGGCACCGGCGCCGCGGGTGGCAGCGCCGGGCTCATGCATGCCCTGTTTGGCGCCCGTATTCGACCGGGCGCGGCGCACGTGGCCGAGCTGATCGGGCTGGAACCGGCGGTCACGGCTTCCGATCTGGTCATCACCGCCGAAGGCAGACTGGACGGCCAGACACTGAACGGCAAGGCGCCGGCCGTGGTGGCTGAAATTGCCGCCAGCCACAACGTCCCCTGCATCGCCATCGTCGGCGATATTGGCAAAGACTGGAACGATCAGGCATTATTCGCCCGCACAGTAAGCCTGCGCGAGCAAGGCATGTCCGTGGAACAGGCCATGCGCGACGCGGCCATTCTGATGGAAAAAATGACGGAACAAACCATAAAGGAAATTCAGGGAACATGATCAAGAAGTGCCTCTTCCCGGCGGCCGGCTACGGCAGCCGCTTTCTGCCTGCGACCAAATCCATGCCCAAGGAAATTCTTCCCGTCGTCGATACGCCACTGATCCAGTATGGCGTGGAAGAAGCACTGGCGGCAGGCATACACGAAATGGCCTTCGTCACCGGCCGCGGCAAGCGCGCTCTGGAAGACCACTTCGATATCAATTACGAACTGGAACACCAGATCAGCGGCACCGACAAGGAAGGCCTGCTGAAAGATATCCGCCGTCTCATTGACCAGTGTACTTTTTCCTACACCCGCCAGATCGAAATGAAAGGTCTGGGGCACGCCATACTGACCGGTGAAACGCTCATCGGCAAGGAACCGTTTGGCGTCATTCTGGCGGACGACCTGTGCGAAGGCCAGGGCGACGGCGTCATGGCGCAAATGATGCGGGTCTACGAAAAATACCGCTGCTGCGTGGTGGCGATCGAGGAAGTGGACATGGACGAGGTACACAAATACGGCGTAATCGCCGGCAAAAAAGTGGACCAGGATATATTCATGGTCTCGGACATGGTGGAAAAACCGGAGCGCGATGCCGCGCCCAGCAATCTCGCCATTATCGGCCGCTACATTCTGACGCCGGACATCTTCGATGTACTGCGCCGCACCGAAACCGGCAAGGGCGGTGAACTGCAAATTACCGACGCGCTGAAAACCCAGGCCCGGGAAGGCATGGTCGTGGCCTGCAGGTTCCGCGGAAAACGCTTCGATTGCGGCAGCGTCAACGGTTTTGTGGAAGCAACCAACTATTTCTACAGGAAACGCAAAAGCAGCGGAAAATAACCCCTCCGGGTCAGGCCAGCACCTCGCCCAGTTTCACCGGCTTGCCGCCCGCCATGGTTTCCACCTGGGCAAGAAACAGCTCGGCCGTGCCGATGGCGTCCTCCAGAGCGCTGTGGGC
>JALXFQ010000297.1 GCA_027067235.1 Gammaproteobacteria bacterium | reverse complement strand
ACGTGCTGTTCTTCCCCATGCATTTTCTGGGGCTTGCCGGCATGCCGCGGCGGATTCCCGACTATGCCGTGCAGTTTACCGATTTCAACATGATTGCCACCGTTGGTGCCTTCGGCTTCGGATTCTCCCAGTTGCTGTTTGTGGTCGTCATTTTCAAGGCGATCAGGGGCGGCAAGGCGGCGACCAGCAATGTCTGGGAAGGTGCCCGTGGACTGGAGTGGACATTGAGTTCGCCGCCGCCTTACCACTCGTTTTCTGTGCAACCACAAGTGAAATGAACAGACAGCTCCGGTGCCTGTCAGTATGGGAATAACAGCCAATAACAGCAACCGTCGCAGAGGCGTGTTTTTCACGGTCGGTCTGCTGGCATTGATTGCACTGGGCGTCTACGCGGGCTTTTTCCTGGTCATGGGGGCTTCCTGAAAACCTGATGGCCGACAGGAAGACCAACAAATGGCTGTTTCTGCTGCCGCTGGCCATGTTCGGGTTCGGCTATCTGATGGTGCCCCTGTACAACGTTTTTTGCGACGTTACCAGTTTGAACGGCAAGACCGGCGGCAAGGTGGATGGCGTACAGGTGTCGGCGGTGAGGATAGACCGCAAGCGTGTGGTCAGGATGGAGTTTGTATCCAGCCTCAACATGAATACACCACTGACGTTCAGGCCGGATCGTTCCAGTATCAAGGTTCACCCCGGGCAGAAATATAAAGTTGCGTATACTGCGCACAATCGTAAAACCAGAGCAATGGTGGGGCAGGCCATCCCGAGCGTTGCGCCTTCCGAAGCTGCTAAATACCTTAAAAAAATAGAGTGTTTCTGTTTCAGCCGCCAGGCTTTCAAAGCGGGCGAAACAAGGGAAATGCCGGTCGTGTTTTTTATAGACCCGGATTTACCTGACTATATAAATACGCTTACTTTGTCCTACACGTTTTTCGACGTGACAGACAAGGTGGCAAAATTAAAAAATCCGTAGGAGGAAAAATGGGGCAAGTATCACACGACCACTATTATGTTCCCGAATCAACCAACTGGCCGATCATCGGCTCGGTAGGAATGGCGACACTTCTGGGAGGATTTGCTGCGGTTCTGAATGGCAGTTCGACCGGTAAAATGGTGATGATTGCCGGCGTCGCGATTATGCTCGTCATGCTGTTTGGCTGGTTTGGTCAGGTCATCCGGGAAACGCAGCGGGGAACCTACAGCAAGTGGGAGGACAAGTCTTTCCGTCTCGGCATGAGCTGGTTTATCTTTTCGGAAGTCATGTTTTTTGCTGCTTTTTTTGGCGCTCTGTTCTATGCGCGGATGCTGGCGGTACCGTGGCTGTTGGGCGAGGGAGATGGCGCGTCCACGCATCAGTATCTGTGGAATACGTTTAACGAGGCCTGGCCTACCAACGGTCCCGGCATTACCGAAAAACTGCATACGGTGCCGGCCTGGGGCCTGCCCGCCCTGAATACGCTGATCCTGCTGTCGTCCGGCGTGACAGTGACCTGGGCGCATCACGCACTCAAAAACAATAATCGCAGGGGACTGATTATCGGTCTGTTGTTGACCATTATTCTGGGCTTTACTTTTGTCGCTCTTCAGGTGCACGAATACGGCGATGCCTTTGAACACGGGCTGTCACTGCGAAGCGGCATATACGGCTCCACGTTTTTCATGCTTACCGGTTTTCACGGGCTGCATGTAACCATCGGCGCGATCATGCTGACGGTGATGCTGCTACGGGCCATCAAGGGTCATTTTACCCCCGAAAATCACTTCGGTTTCGAGGCTGCCGCATGGTATTGGCACTTTGTGGATGTGGTCTGGTTGTTCCTGTTCATATTTGTCTACTGGCTGTAAATCATCATCCGGGTTTCCGTGAGCAAAACCAAAAAGCCGCACCGGTCTGATCGGTGCGGCTTTTTCTTGTCCTGCGTTTCAGTTTGCCGGGAATTGGCTAGGGCCTGACGCCATGGGGCTGAATAATGCCGGTGAAAAAACCAATAACCAGCAATAAAAACAGCGCCAGTGACAGCCCTATGCGCCACTTCAGCAGGGTCAGGGTGCGGGTTGAACGGCCCTTGTCCCTGTTCAGGTAATACAGGGCACTGAACAGCATGGATACAATGACCAGAAACAGGATGATGACGAGCAGTTTGAATAAAAGCATGATGCCGGTTTTTTGTAAGACGCCGTCAATGTTAAAGCAAGCGCCGGTAAAAAGCGCGTATTTTCAGGGCCAGCGGCGCGGTCTGGTTACGGGCAGGCACAACCGCACGAGTTCTGCATCGCGCCGGTGCTGCCCGATCAGCATCTGTTCTGGTCAGTGACAAGAACAGCCATGGCCGGCGGCCGGCCCCTTTCCGCATGGAGGCCGCTTGTCTATTTGAAAGCAGGCGCCAGGCCCGAACCCCACAGAAAGGCCGTTACCACCAGCAGGGAAACCAGGGCGACCAGGCCAAAAGCCATGATGGCGCTGGAATACAGGAAGCCTTTTTCCTGCGAGATCTTCAGCATGATGGGTACGCCGGTATAGAGCAGGTAAACGGCATAGGCCAACGCGGCAAGCCCAACGATGAAATTCAGCCACAACACCGGGTAGATCTCGAATATGCCGACCAGCAGCACCGGGAGCGCGGTGAATGCAGCCACTGCGAGGCTTTGTGGCAACGCGGCATCGGCGCCATAGGTCTCGCCCATCCAGTGAATCATGTAACCGACGATAATAATGCCGGCGACAATGGAAAAATAATACAGAAGGGCGATTATTCCGGCGCTGGCATTGGTCAGTTTGACCGATTCACTGCCGATGTGCCAGCCGAACTGGGTCGTGCCAATATAGCCGGCAATGGGTGGAATGGCAGCGAGGATCAAAACCAGTTTTATCACACTGCAATTGCCTTCATCTATTTTCTTGCGAATCTTTTCCCATTCTCTGGACGGGTTGGAAAACAGCCCCATGATATGTCCGAACATTTGCAGTCTCCTCGTTGGTGGTCGTTATTTTATTTAGTCCGCCATCTATACCATGTTGGGTGAAAGCCGGCAAATGACAGGGGAAAAATGCCCGGAAATACGTGTAATTCAGGCACATTTTTGCCTATAGTGCGGGCTTGTTTCCGGCAATGCCGCCAGCAATGGATGCCAGAAGCCACTGTCCCGCATGCAAACGTGGAAAGCAGGAATATGTCTGAAAAACACCGCAAGATTATTGCCGCCTGGCTGATACTGATCTGCATCGCATTGCTGGCGATGATCGTTCTCGGAGGCGTGACCAGGCTGACCGGTTCGGGCCTGTCCATGGTGGACTGGCGGCCGATCACCGGTGTGCTCCCGCCGCTGGATCAACAGCAATGGAACCAGGTATTCGATTTGTACAAATCATCGCCTGAATATCAGAAAGTCCATATCGGGGTCATGGATCTGAAGGGTTTCAAGTCGATCTTCTGGTTCGAATACGCGCATCGGTTGCTGGGCCGGTTCATCGGCGTGCTGTTTCTGCTGCCCATGCTGTTCTTTTTCATCAGGGGCTGGATACCCAGAGGCTACCGTCTGCGCTTCCTGATGATGTTTGCGCTGGGTGGTTTGCAGGGGCTGCTCGGCTGGTACATGGTGAAAAGCGGCCTGATCGACAATCCGCATGTGAGCCAATACCGGCTGGTGGCGCACCTGAGCCTGGCAGTGGCGATCTACACATACATATTTCTGACGGCAATGTCGTTATGGTATCCGCTTCCGGAACGCGGGAATCGGCGCCGGAGCAGACTGTTTGTTGCGGCGATGATGATCTCTGCGGGCCTGTTTGTCACCATAGCCGCCGGCGGCTTCGTGGCCGGCCTGCGTGCCGGTTTTTCCTACAATACGTTTCCGTTCATGGCTGGAAACTGGATCCCGGATGGTTATGCTTCCCTGCAGCCGTTCTGGCGCAATCTGTTCGAAAATGTCGCGGCGGTGCAGTTTGATCATCGCCTGCTGGCGACCCTCGTGCTGTGCGCTATCATGCTGTTCTGGCTGGCGTTGAGAAAGGGCGCATGCGGCGAACGCGCCAGACGCGGCGGGGCTGTGATGCTGGCTCTGGCGCTGGTTCAATACAGCCTCGGCATAACGACGCTGCTGCTGGTTGTGCCGGTCGCGTTTGCTGCGGCGCATCAGGGCACGGCGATATTGTTGTACACAGCCTCCCTGTATGTGGCATGGCAGTGCTTTCGGGGTGCGCGTTCAGCCGATCTTTGACAGCTTCAGCAGCTTTTTCAGGTCCTTCAGCATCATTCGCGGGTCCAGTTCGGGCGGGAAAGCCATCACCAGATTGCCGTTCGGATCGACCAGCAGTATGGAATCCGGCGGCAACTGATGCCTGTCGAATTGAGGCGCAAGCTGCTGAAACAGTCCGTTCGGTCGATAGAGCAGGGTGAGCAGGCCTTCGTCGTGCCTGATTTCGCCGGTCTGCTGCTCATTCAGGTAATCCGGCTGCAGCATCAACAGTCGCTGCATACGGCTCATTTCGCGTCCCAGCGCAAGGCGCACCTGATGCATGTTGTACAGCACTTTACGACATGCTTCGTCGCAGGGCTTGCGCAAGGCGTACAGCAGGGTCCAGCGACCCTTGAGGGTATTCAGACCCACCGGATTGCCTTCGAGGCCGGTGCCGGCAAAGTTTTGCAGCGGCGTGGTGGGCAGCAGCAGTTTGCCGTGGTTGGACATGGATTCCGGGCGGTAGTCTTTATCCAGTCCCTGATACCAGATATAGGCGCCGATCAGCGGACCGATAAAGATGGCGAAAATGAGAAAAAGCTTGAAGCGTGCGATGTTTTTGTTATTCATTGGGTTTTGTTGTTTGCAGAGTGAATTGCGGCGCCGGCAGAACGCTGTTTCATGCGCCTGAACCAGATAACGCCAAAAATGCTCCAGGTTACCGCCAGCGCGAACCATTGCAGCGCGTAAGCATAGTGGCGTTGCGGACTCATCACAATGGGTTGCCAGTGATATTGCAGACTGTTCGGGCTGTTTTCCTGCAGAATGATGACGGCCGGTTCCACAGTGTGACCCGCCAACTCGCTGATGGTGTCCAGATCCAGATATTGCAGCTCCACCTGCGCTGTTGCGCCGTCGGTGGCAGCCGGGCCGAGGGTGAAGCCGGTGCCGGGCAGT
>JALXFQ010000296.1 GCA_027067235.1 Gammaproteobacteria bacterium | reverse complement strand
TTGAAGATGCGGTGCGCGAGGACGAGTGGCTGCTGGTGGTTGACATGCCGCCAGGCGAGGAAAAGCGTTTGCGCAACCTGGTATTGACCCGCCATGCAGCCAGGTATCTGGGTACCGTGCCGCTGGGCAAGCTGGACAAGAAAAAAAACCAGAGCAAGGCATCAGGGGACAAGTAAATTACTGCGCCGGGGTTTTCTGCCGCCGGCTTTGTCCCCCTGTTCAGGCGTTTTCGCTTTCCAGTTTTTGTTCCAGGGAATGGATGGTGAAATTGCCCGAGGCAAAAGTCTCATCCGACAGGATATCCCGCTGCAGCGGGATATTGGTCTTGATGCCTTCCACCACCATTTCGCTCAGTGCAATGCGCATGCGCGCCATGGCTTCGGCGCGGTCGCGGCCGTGGGCGATGATCTTGCCGATCATGGAGTCGTAAAACGGCGGGATGGTGTATCCGGCGAAGACGTGGGAATCGACGCGGATGCCGGGGCCGCCGGCCTGATGATAGCGCTCGATCTTGCCCGGCGAGGGCATGAAGGTTTTCGGGTCTTCGGCGTTGATGCGGCATTCAAAGGCGTGGCCGCGCATCTTGATGTCGTCCTGTCTGAATGACAGCGGCTCGCCCGAGGCGATGCGCAACTGTTCCTGCACGATATCGACGCCGGTGACCAGTTCCGTCACCGGGTGCTCCACCTGTACGCGGGTATTCATTTCAATGAAATAAAACTCGCCGTCCTGATACAGAAACTCGAAAGTACCGGCGCCGCGGTAGCCGATCTTGCGGCAGGCCTCGGCGCAGCGTTCGCCGATGAACTGGCGGGTTTTTTCATCAATGCCGGGGGCCGGGCATTCCTCCACCACTTTCTGGTGGCGGCGTTGCATGGAGCAGTCGCGTTCGCCGAGGTGTATGGCATTGCCGTGTTCGTCAGCCAGGATCTGGATTTCCACGTGGCGCGGCCGCTCCAGATATTTTTCCATATAGACCACGTCGTTGTTGAACGCGGCGCCGGCTTCCGATTTGGTCAGGGAAATGGCGTTGAGCAGGGTGGACTCGGAATGCACCACGCGCATGCCCTTGCCGCCACCGCCGCCGGAGGCCTTGATAATGACCGGGTAGCCGATTTTTGCGGCGAGGTGTAAATTGGTTTCGTCATCGTCCCCGAGCGGGCCGTCGGAACCGGGCACGCAGGGCACGCCGGATTCTTTCATGGCTTTGATGGCCGCCACCTTGTCGCCCATGATGCGGATGGTTTCGGGGCGCGGGCCGACAAAAACAAAGCCGCTGCCTTCGACCCGCTCGGCAAAATCGGCGTTTTCCGACAGAAAGCCGTATCCCGGGTGAATGGCGGTGGCGTCGGTGATTTCGGCGGCGCTGATGACCGCCGGCACATTGAGATAGCTCTGGGCCGCGGGCGGCGGGCCGATGCAGACCGATTCATCGGCCAGGCGCACATATTTGGCGTTGCGGTCGGCTTCGGAATACAGCGCCACGGTGGGAATATCCAGCACGCGGCAGGCGCGCAGGATGCGCAGGGCAATTTCGCCGCGGTTGGCGATGACGAGTTTGCTGATCATGGTTGGCGGCCCTAGTCGATGATTACCAGCGGCTCGCCATATTCCACCGGATCGCCGTCATCTTTCAGGATCGCCACCACGGTACCGGATTTGTCGGCAGGAATCTGATTGAAAATTTTCATGGCCTCGATGATGCAGACCGTATCGCCCTCACTGACTTTCGAGCCGACGCTGACGAACGGCTTGGCCGTGGGTGACGGGGATTTGTAGAATGTTCCCACCACGGGGGAGGTGACTGCGTGGCCGGTGATTTCGTTGCCGGCATCTTCCTCCTCTGCGGGTTCGGGCGCGGCCTGCGCTGGCGCCGCTTGCGCAGGCGGTGCGCTCGCCACAGCGACAGGCGCTGGTGCGGTGGCGCTGTAGCGGCTCAGGCGGATGGCTTCTTCACCTTCCTGGATCTCCAGTTCCGCAAGGCCGGAATCCTCCAGTAATTCAATCAGTTTCTTGACTTTTCGTATGTCCATGTTTGCTGGCTCTAGTTCTTGTGTAATTCAACAATATGGTTGAGTGCTGCTTCGTATCCATTGGCACCCAGCCCGGAAATGACGCCGATGGCGATATCGGAAAACCAGGAATGGCGGCGAAACTCTTCACGCCTGTAGATGTTGGACAAATGTACCTCGATAAAGGGTATGTCCACTGCCAGCAAGGCGTCGCGCAGGGCGATGCTGGTGTGGCTGAAGGCGGCCGGGTTGAAAATGATGTGGTCGATGCCGTCAGCGCCGGCCTGGTGGATGCGTTCAACCAGCGCATGTTCCGCATTGGACTGAAAGCTTTCCAGACGATGCCCGGTGCTGTCCGCCAGCAGAACCAGGGCGGCGTCGATGCTGTCCAGCGTGGTGCTGCCATAGTGCTCGGGCTCGCGCCGGCCCAGCATATCCAGATTGGGGCCGTGTAAAACGAGAATATTCGCCATATCAGAGAGTTGCTCAAGGTCTTTGAAGCAGTGTGCCCGAAATGAGTCTCTCTGTCCAGTTCGGCGGAGTTCGAGGTAAATGGCCGCAGCTTAATGGGGGTTGTTGGCGAGAAGCAGCTTTTTCACTGTCTGCTCCAGTTCATCGGCGGTAAATTCACCGAGTTTTCTGGAGACCACTTTGCCGTGTTTGTCGATTAGCACGGAATAGGGCAGGGCGCCCATGTCGTTGCCGAGTTTTTCCATCAGATCAATACCTTCATCCACGCCCAGCAGTACCGGGTAGTTGATGCTGAAATCCTGCATGAACTGAAGCACATGCTGTTTTTCATCCACCGCCAGACCGACGATTTGCAAACCCTGATCGGCGTATTGTTGCTGGGCCCTGATCAGCAGCGGCGTCTCATTGCGGCAGGGGTTGCACCAGGGCGCCCAGAAATTGAGCAAGACCGGGCGACCACGCCACTGGCGAAACGGTTGCAGCTTGCCGGCAGTGTCGGGCAGGGAAAAATCAACCGGTTCGTTGAGAAAAGAGTGGCCGGCGGCGGATTGTTTCGACCCGCTGACTTTCTGGCTCAGAAGAAAGCCGGCTGCCATGCCCAGGGCTGACGCCAGCGCGACCAGCAGCAACAGTTTGAAGTTGTTGTTCACAAATCGGCAATATGGTCAAGAAACGCGTCCGGCGACTTGTAGCCGTAGGAGGACAGGTCCTTGCGCAGGTTGCCGCCGGCGTCGAAAAACAGCATGGCTGGCGGGCCGAATATGCCATAGCGCTTTTTCAGCGCCTTGGCGTCGCTGTTGTTGGGATCAGACACATCGGCCTGCAGCATGACAAACCTGTCCTTGAGTACGCCGCGGACTTTCGGGTTTTCAAAAGTGGTTTTTTCCATGCGTACGCAATCGGTGCACCAGGTGGCGAAATAATCCATGATAACCGGTTTGCCCGCGGCTTTTGCCGCAGCCAGCTGGCGATCCAGTTCAGCCAGGCTGGAGACTCTGGTGAAGATACTGCCGCTTTCGGCCTGTGCGCCGACGCCGGACGCCGCGCCGCCACTGCCAAAGCCGATGCCTTCCAGCGGATGCAGCGGATCGCGGTTGCCGTGCCAGCCGCCGATCAGACTCGCCAGGCCCCAGATCAGCAGTACTGTGCCCAGGCCTTTCCACAGATAACGCCAGCCATTGGCGCCGTCGGGCAAGGACTGGGTGGCGCCCAGATAGACGCCGACTACGATGAACAGGATGCCCCACAGCAGCAGCACCGGGACCTGCGGCAGGGTGCCGAGCATGTAGATGGCCACCGCCAGCAGCATGACGCCAAACACGTATTTGACGATATCCATCCAGGTGCCGGCCCTGGGTACCAGCGAGCCGGCGCCGATGCCGATCAATATCAGCACCACACCCATGCCCATGGCCATGGCGAACATGATGGCGCCGCCCAGCAGCGGATCCTGATTGACGATGGCCACCGACAGGGCCGCAATCAGGGGCGGCGACACGCAGGCGCCGACGATCAGCGCCGACAGCATGCCCACCAGAAAAATGGGTATGAAGCCGCCGCCCATGTTCTGGGTCTGGCTTTGCACCTTCGACTGGATGAACGATGGCATCTGGATCTCGTACAGGCCAAACATGGACAACGCCATGAGCACGAAAATCAGCGCTATGACGCCAATGGCCCAGGCGTTCTGGAAATAGGCCTGGAGCTGTTCACCAGTGAGCCCGGCAATAACGCCGGCAACGGTGAAAGTGACAGCGGTACCGAGAACATAGGCCAGAGACAGCAGGCCGGAGCGCATTTTCGAGGGTTTTTCTGTGCTCTGGCCGACGATCATGCTGGACAGGATGGGAATCATCGGCAACACGCAGGGGGTGAAAGAAAGCAGCAGACCGACTCCGAAGGCGGCAAGTATGGCGCCCCAGAAAGTTTTCTTGCCGGAGTCCCGGGTCGCAGGGGCGGCTGCGCTGGCCGCTGCCGCGCCAGATCTGCTGGTTGTGGCGACAGTGGCGGCAACGGCCTGACCGGCGGGTGCCTCGGCCAGCGAAACGCGGAGGGTCTTTTTTACCGGCGGGTAACAAATGCCCTTGTCAGCGCAGCCCTGATACTGGGCCGAAAGCTGCACCTGGTCCGATGCCCGGGTCAGCGGGATGACGATGTCGGCATTGTTGTAGTAGACAACGGCCTTGCCCAGATATTCGTCCTCCACTTCCTTGCCCGGCGGCAGCTGAATGGCGCCAATCTTGCCGCCGGACAAGACGGCGAATTTCATCTTGTCGCGATACAGGTGATAGCCGTCGGCAATGGAAAATCGCGCCACCAGGGTCTGTTTGTCACGGAGCTCCAGGGTCAGGCGGAAAGCCTCATCCACTGGCAGAAACTCAGTCTGGCCGGCGTCGCCGCCATTCAGATACTGGCTCAGTGAACCCAGCGAGGCGGGCGATGTGGATGGCGCGACCGGGTCGGCGTTTTCCGACAAAGCCGGCAGTTTCAGCGATACGCGTTTGGTCTGTGGCGGATAGCATACGCCTACCGGTTCGTTGCAGCCCTGATAGCGCGCTTCCAGCTCCACGGTGGCAGGACCGCCGGCTTCGCGTTGCAGCGGCAGGCTGGCGGAAACATTGTGCAGGTAGACTTCCACATCGCCAAAAGCGGGAT
>JALXFQ010000295.1 GCA_027067235.1 Gammaproteobacteria bacterium | reverse complement strand
TCTGTTGTCTCTGGCCGGGTCCTTGCCGCTGGCGGCGGATATCGGCGCCCACGGCTTTACCACCCAATACAGCCTCGACGGCGCCGGCAACCGGCTGGTACAGACGCGCAGCGCTGCGGATGGCGCTGTGCCGGTGGCGCTGGGCGATGACTATGCGCTGTCCGCCAATGGCGCTCTGGACATGACCGCGCCCGGCCTGCTCGGCAACGACATCCTGCCCGCTGGCGCGGCCACGGTAATCATGCAAACCGGCCCGGCCTATGGCGTACTGACGCTGAACGCCGATGGCTCGTTCAGCTACCAGCCCGAAGCAGGCTTTACCGGGGTGGACGGATTCAGCTACAAGGTAAGCGTTAACGGCATCAACAGCAATATTGCCTCGGTGCTGCTGACGGTCAATACCGAACCCGACCAGGACAGCGACGGCATCCCCGACAGCGCCGACAACTGCCCGACGGAAGCCAATGCCGACCAGGCCAACCACGACAGCGACGCCATGGGCGACGCCTGCGATGAAGACGACGACAATGACGGCTTGCCGGACGCCTGGGAAACCGCCCACGGCCTCGACCCGCTGAACGCCGCCGATGCCGCCCAGGACCCCGACGGCGACGGTTTCAACAACCAGGACGAATACCGCTACAACACCGACCCCAACACGGCCGATGCCGACAACGACGGCAATGGCGTACCGGATATCGTGGACGCAAGACGCGCGGCTGGCGCCAGACAACTGCCGGTAACCGTGTATTTGCTGCTGCTGAGCGACGACCCGGAACCGCTGCCGGGCGAATAGTGAGGGCAGGTAGGAGGCATCCCTCGATCCGGAACGCCGGAGGGAAACCGGGCGAGGCCGGTTTCCCCGTGAGATTTACCAGTGTATCCCCAGGCCCAGAAAAACGCCGTCGGCGGTGGAGCTGCCTTCGTCGTTGATCTGCTCGTCGGTGTAGTCTAGGCGGAAACGGCGGTAGCCGCCGGTGAAGGTGAGGAAAGGCATGGGGTCCACTTTCAGGCCGATTTCCCATTCGCTGCCGGACAGGTCGGTGAAATGGTCGGCATCGTTGAGCCAGGGCAGCCAGGTGGCCTGACCGTAGAGGCTGACCACGCCCACCAGGCCGGCGCTGCCTTCGAACAGCAGACGTGCGCCGTTGCTGCTGTCGCCGGAAGTGAGTGAAAGGTTCTGCCAGCCGATACCGGCGGCGAGATAGCTGTTGTCGGTGGGGGACAGGATGCGGCGCTTGAAGTCCAGGTTGAAGCGGCGGTCGTTGGACAGCTCCTGGGTTTCCAGATCGGAGTCGAACCAGGCTGCTTTCAGGCCGAAATCCTGATCCCACCAGCCTTCGGCGTGGATGCCGTAGGTGCCGACATCGAAGCTGTCATCTTCCTGGGCGATGTCGAACTGGGTATTCCACCATTCCAGGCCGACTTCGCCATCGAACAGCCCAAGCGCGAAAGCGGGTTGCATGGTAGCGAGACTTGAGGCGGCGGCAAGGCCGGTAAATAATTTTTTCATGTGACAAAATCCATTGTTTTCAGGTTTTACCGCGCCGGGTACAGCGGCCGGCATGATCGCCCCTTGATGAGATGCTGGAAAAGGTCGTCCCGACCCTTTCAGCGACGGCGCAGACGCGCCACTGACGGGCTGTCGGAGAAAAGCGTTTTTCAACAGCCGCTCAGGAATCCGTTTCAGTGATCATGTTCGATCATATGCACGTGTGCATTATACAACTGATCGACCGCCGATCCATCGGTATGAGTGCCCAGACAGGTGGCCTCGTGCAGCATCAGGGTGCGGTTCAGACAGGCCACGGTGGTGACATACTCTGAAATGAAACCGACGTCATGGGAAACGACAACAATGGTCATGCGTTGGTTCAATCGCTTGAGCAAATGAAAAATGTCTTCCTCGCCACGCTGGTCGATATTGGCGGTGGGCTCGTCCAGCAGCAGCAGGCGCGGCCGGCCGGCCAGAGCGCGCGCCACCAGTACGCGCTGTTGCTGTCCGCCGGACAACTGGCCGATGGGGCGTCTGGACAGATGGGAAATGCCGGTTTCCTGCAGGGACTGGGCGACGATCTGCCTTTCTTCGGCGGTGTAGCGAAAGCGCCAGTGGCCGGGACGAATCAGGCCCATGCGCACGACCTGTTCCACGGTGATGGGAAAGCTGCGGTCGAAGGCGAAATATTGCGGTACATAGCCCACCAGTTCGCGACTGTCGCCGGGTTTGCGGCCGAAAATGCGTATGCTTCCCTGATCCGGTTTCAGCAGTCCGAGCATGAGTTTGAGCAAAGTCGTCTTGCCGCCGCCATTGGGGCCGATGAGGCCGACAAATTCGCCTTCCGTAACGTGAAAGTCCAGCTTTTCCAGCACCGCAACGCCGTGGTAGGAGAAAGACAGATTTTCGATATCGATGGCGTTCATTGCATGGATGCGGTGATGGCTCTGGCGGTGGCGCGCATGTTGTTCAGGTAATCGGCGGACAGCGGGTCCAGCTCGACGATTTTTGCGCCGATGGCGCGGGCCAGCGTTTCGGCATTGCTGCGGTCGAACTGCTTCTGCACGAATATGGTGTGAATATTTTCTTTTCTGGCCAGGCTCGCCAGTTCAGTGAGATAGCGCGGGCCCGGCGTCTTGCCGTCGCGCTCCATGGCAATCTGGCGCAGTCCATAGCGTTTGGCGAAATGCCCCCAGGCCGGATGATAGACCAGAAAAGCACGGCCGCGGAACGGTGCCAGCAGTTGGGCGGTGTCGGCGTGCAGCTGGTCCAGCCTGCGCGTCAGATCGCGTGCGTTGCGGTGGTAATCAGCGGCGTTGGCCGGGTCGGCTTTTACCAGCGCCTGATGGACTTTTTCGGCGGCGATGCGCATTTTCACCGGGTCGGTCCAGATATGCGGGTCGATATCACGGTGGCGATGCCCGTGCTGTTGCGCAGTATCCTGTGGCCGGGCGGCTGGCGCATCGGCCAGATTGATCTCGCGCAATGCCGGGTTGATGCTGCGCAGAACCGGCTGCCAGCGTTGTTCGAACGGCAGACCGATGCGGAACCAGAGACTGGCCCGGGCGATATGCTTCATCTGCCCTGGCGAAGGTTCGTCGTTTTCCGGATTTCTGCCGGGCTTGATCAGGACCGTGGATTGCACACGGTTGCCGCCAATCTGGCGCACCAGAAAATCCACCGGCGGCGCGCTGCTTGCGACCTGCAACGAGGCGGCCACGGCTATACCGGGGAGCAGCAGGGCCAGGCTCGGCAACCATCGCATCAGCGACATGACTGACAAATTCCGTGTATTTCAACCGTTGGCGACTGAATGCAAAAACCGCAGCGACCGGCTTCTTCGCTGAGGGCAGCGTTGACGCCGGAAACGTCGACCTCGGCGACAGACAGGCAGCGGTCGCAGATGAAAAACTGGGCGCTGTGATCCTGTTGCGGGTGGTCGCAACCGATATAGGCGTTAAGCGACTCGATACGGTGCACCAGTCCGGCGCCGAGCAGAAAATCCAGCGCCCGGTAAACAGTGGGCGGGGCGGAGTTGAAGCCCAGCGACTTGAGCTGGTCCAGCAGGTCGTAGGCTTTCACTGGTGCGTGACTGGCCCAGACCAGCTCCAGCACCTGCTGTCTGAGCCGGGTCATGCGCAGTCCCTTGTCGCGGCAAGTGGCTGCGGCGGAGACCAGCGCGTTGTGAATGCAAGCGTCGTGATTGTGCGGGTGTTCAGTCAGCGGATTCATTCGGGTTAGCCGGCGTTTATAAAATGAAATGTTATAATATAACGTTCAGGAGCAATAAAAAAGCCGGGACTCGTCCCGGCTTTTCTTTTTTGCCCGTGAACGTCAGCCGTTCAGGCTCTGATAGTAATCCATCAGAATCTTGGCCACTTCCGGACGCGAGAACTCGGGCGGCGGCGCAATGCCCTTGCCCAGCATTTCACGAACCTTGGTGCCGGACAGCAGCACGAAGTCTTCCTTGGTGTGATCCGGCGCTTCGCGCATCATCACCACCTTGTCCAGTTTCTTGGAATAGGCGGTGTGGTCGGCCTTGAAGATTTCGATTTCCATGGCGCCTTCGGGGATGGTGTCGAAAATTTCCTGCGCGCCGAAGTCGGTGTAGTAATCGCCAACGCCAGCGTGGTCGCGGCCAACGATGAGATGGGTTGCGCCCATGTTCTGACGGAATACAGCGTGCAGAACAGCTTCGCGCGGGCCGGCATAGAGCATGTCGAAACCGTAGCCGGTGACGATGGCGCTGTTGGGCGGGAAATACAGTTCGACCATCTTGCGGATGGCGGCGTCACGCACCGGCGCGGGGATGTCGCCCGGCTTCAGTTTGCCCAGCAGCATGTGGATAACCAGGCCGTCGGCGCCGAGGCGTTCCATGGCCATGTGGCACAGCTCTTCGTGGGCGCGGTGCATGGGGTTGCGGGTCTGGAAGGCAACGACTTTCTGCCAGCCGTGCTCCTTGATCTCGTTACGGATTTCCACGGCGGTGCGGAAAGTGTCCGGGAACTCGCTCTGGAAATAGCTGAAATTCAGCACCTTGATGGGGCCGGACAGGGCGACCTTGCCCTGGGCGTTGAACGCGGCCACGCCGGGATGCTCCGGATCAGTGGTGCCGTAGACCTGTTCGGTCATGGCGGCCATTTCATCGTCGCTGATTTGCTCGACGCCTTCAACATCCATTACCGCCAGCACCGGGTTGCCTTCCACATTCGGGTCTTTCAGGGCAATGCGCGATCCGGCCTTGATGTCGCCGGCGTTTTCCACCAGGTTCATGATCGGCGTGGGCCAGAACAGACCATCGGTGGTGTGCATTTTTTCGGCGACGCTGAGAGCGTCGGCCTTGTTCATGTAGCCGGTAAAGGGATTGAAATAACCGCCGCCCAGCATGACAGCGTTGGCCGCTGTGGCCGAGCTGACGACGATGGAGGGCAGGCCTTCCGCCTCTTTCTGCAGGGCTTCGTTTTCCGCCGGGTCATAGACAAACAGCGGGTTCAGTTCATCCGAACCGTGAGGCTTGATCATAGGTTGATTCTCCTTTGAGAAGATTTGGAATTTGAGAGCGTCGGGGCCCGAAGAGCCGCAACGGTCGAAAATATGTGGCACGGTAAATTATATGGATTGGCGCGTACAGTCCAGCGGTGGCG
>JALXFQ010000294.1 GCA_027067235.1 Gammaproteobacteria bacterium | reverse complement strand
AGTGTATGGCCTGCCGCTGACGCGCAGGGAAAGCGGTCAGCTGATTGCCACCATTTTCAGACAGGTGGGTCTGGTCATGGGGGCGGTATGGGCGACGCATCTGGTCTCGTCCATACTCAAGGTCAGTACTTTTGGCATTTCCACCCTGGTCACGGCGACCGCCCAGGGCGCTGTCGCCTATTACGCGACTTACATCGTCGGCCAGTCTGCGCGGCAGTATTTTCAGCGCGGCAAGAGCTGGGGCGCCGGAGGACCGAAACAGGTCGTCAATCAGTTGCTCGACAGCATCGACAAGGAATCCATATTACAGGAAGCCCAGGAAGCCATTCGGGCCAGACTGAACAGCGCCCGCTGACAGCCCGGTCTTTGCTGTTGGTCTGGTCTTTGTCGTCAAATCCCGGTCTGCCTGTGTCCGCTGCCAGTGCGGAAGCGCAAAATCAGCTATCGAAACTATTTTCAAAAGCATTATTATCGGTCACTCATGTTTGTCCCGGGGAACGCTTGTACGATGAAAAAATCATTTCTGGTCATTTTCCTTGTCCCTGCCTGGCTTCTGGCCGGCGCCTGCGCGGCGGATAGCGCCACGCCGCTGGCCGAGGCGGTGGTCTACATCGACCACGGTTGTGCAGACGATGACAGTCTTGACCAGTGCCTGCGGGCCGACTGGATCAAGGACCAGACTTTCAACTGGCAATGGTATGCAGGTGAAAAACAGGACGGAAAAGCCGTCTCCTCGATCAGCCGCCAGGACTTGCTCGATGCCCTGCAGGAAATTTTCGGCGACGACGGATTTGACCGGAAAAAACTCGGCGCCGCGCTGCCGGACAGCCAGGCGATAGTGGACTGGCTGCGCGCACTGATGAGCGCCGACCAGACCGGACTGCAGGCGCAACTGGCCCTCGACCCGGCAAAAGTACGCGTCCGCGCGGATCCACCGTGCAGGGAAAAATCGGTGTACAGCTGTCCCAGCCGCCGCATTGAATTCAGCGCCTCCGGCGTTGCGGCGGAAAAAACGCTCGCCACCGGGCCTGCTGCGGCGGCCGCCCCGGATCCTGAAGCAGGCACCGCCGCGCCCGCTTTCAGCGCTGCCGGGCAGTGGCTGCCCTGGGCTCTGCTGGCGTTACTCGCCGTCAGCGTCGGCGCGCTTGGGTATCTGGTCAGAAAACTGCTGCGGCAATCGGCCAGCCAGCATGCTCTGCTGAAAGACCTGGCCAGCTACACCCTGGACAGCCTGCATAATATCAGCCTGTCCCTGAACGCTGACGAGACCCGCGATGCGGCAGATATCGCTGCGCGCATCAACCCGGACAAAAAGGGCCTGGTGACCGATGGCGAACGGCTGGCGCCGGTTCTTTCCGATATCCTGGCGCCGGTGATCCGCGACAGCGTCACGGCCAGGCTTTATCTGTCCCTGCAGGACAGGCGGTTTCATGCCACCCGGGATGCAACGGCAAAAGCGGAAATCACCAGCCAGACACGGGAGCACCTGCTGGACTTGCTGCCGGAAGTTGGCAACGCATCTACCCTGGATGACATGCAAGCCATGCTGGAGCAGCACGAAAAACAGCAGAACGAGCGCAAGACCGCATCGGAACAGGCCTTGCGCGGCTCGGTGGATCAACTGGTCAAGGACCAGGAAGAACTGACCCGCCAGACACAGCTGGCTTTCAACGATGTGCAGAAAACCATTGCCCGTCTGGATACCGTGGTCAAGACCCATGCGGAAAAACACTGGTTTGAACTGAACCGCACCATGCCGGAAAAACTCGGCTTGCTGGAAACCCAGCTGCAAAATCTGTCGGGACGTACGGAGCAGGACAGGGAAGAACTGCAACAGTCGCTGCTGCAAGCCATGCAACAGCTGGAAGAAAAACTGACGACCAACCTGACCGGCGTGGCGGACAGTGTGGAAGCGATTGTCCGCAGCGCCGGAACATCACTGGCGATTGCCGACGCGGTGAAAGCCATGAAAGCCTACCAGGTTCTGGAAACGGCCCATGACAGCCCCGAACAGCTGGCGCAACTGGAATGTAGTGCGGTAGTTTCCATGATGGCTGGCGCGCAACGCTGGCATGACGGAATACAGTCTGCGCAGCAACAGCTGCGCGAGCCGGTGCTGCAGGACGATGCCATCAGCCGCTACTGTATGTATGTGCTGGACAGCGCGGGCCTGGAAGATATGCTGGCGGATTTTGACGCCAGTTTTTTCGATCGCCTGGGGCTGGCCGCGGCGCAGCAGGATACCGAAGCATTCTTGCGCCTGTGGGGCGACGTCAAACAGCCATCGCTGCACACTGACCTGTTCAGGATCCGCTTCCTGCTGGAAAACATGCTGTGCCCGCTGGTGCAGGAGCGGCGCGAGCACCCGGTGCTGACCATGCGCGACCACGTGGTTCCGTATTGCGAATCCATTTCTGCCTCGGCGCACATGGCCGGAATCGAGCTGCACCGCGTCGGCCCGTATTCGGATCAGCAGATCTGCCGCCGCTTCATGGACCCCTGCGGAGATGCGGGGAAAATCAGTCAGGCAATATTGAACAGCAAAATCGAGTTCGTGGAAATCTTCAGGGAGTGGCTGAAAAAAACCGGCAACTGCGAAACCGAGAGCGACAGCAGCATGGTGATAGAAATCTGCCAACTGGGGTACACCCTCAGCGGCAAGAACCGGCCGCAAGAAATGACCCGCGTGGTCTGTTACAAAGACATTGCATGGCAACTGGACTGAAAAAAGCCTGACCTGGCAGGCCCGGGCGACCGACCCCGGTCTGGCTCAGACGGCTTCCGGATTACTCGCGCGCACCGGCCCGCTCCAGCAGATTGACCATGGCCTGCTGATTGTTTTGCCGGGCAATGCTCAGCGCAGTCTGGCCGCTTGCGGTTTTGTGCTCGAGGTCTGCGCCCTTGGCCAGCAACTTGCGGGTAATGGCCAGATTGCCGGATTTGACAGCACTTAGCAGCGGCGTAAACCCGGTAGCTGAGGGTATGGAATAATCGGCACCACGCTCCATCAGCAGGTTGAAAACCTGCACGTTTTCCCGATACGCCGCGACATTGATGGCGGTCACACCCGCCGGATCGGCATCCTGCTCGTTGATATCCACTCCGGCATCCAGCAATAACCCCACGATACCATGATCACCAACGCGGGCCGCATTCACCAGAACCGAGTTTCCCGCAGGCGTGCGTATTTCCGGGTCGGCCTTGTGTGTCAGCAGCAACCGCACAATATCTTCCTGCCGCTCATACACCGCCCGCATCAGGGCGGTCTGGCCCTTGCTGTTCCTGGCGTTGACATCGGCACCATTCCTGATCATGGTAAAAACAGTGTCATACTCACCCTCGCCTGCCGCTTCAACGAAGTTCTCCACGTCAAAACCCGTCGCAGCGGAGGCCGCTTCCGATTCACCATAGCTGTCCGCGTCACAGCCCGACGCAGCCACTGCGGCAAACAGAACGAAAGCAAACGCCAGCCGCACAGCCGCTGCGGCAACCTGCAACGATTTGAATTGGGCAAACATGGTAATCACTTGGCAGATTCAGAAACAGCGGCAAGCTTAATGAAACGGGACACGCTCTGTCCAGCGCCCGACGCCAGATTGTTGCGCTCAGTTCAGGCAGCCCGCCATGCTGCCGTAGGCGCCGATATTGTGCACCTTACTGAAACCCATGCGTTGCAGGTATTGCTGCGCAAACATGCTCCTCGAACCGCTGCGGCAGTACACCAGCAGGGTATCCTCGGGGCGGAAGCGGGCAGCAGCGGCCGGAATGGTCTGCAATGGAATATTCATGGCTCCGGGCAATGCGCCCTGGGCGAACTCGGCAGGCGTCCGCACATCAATAAGCCTGGCACCGGACGCCAGCATTTTCTTGACACTGTCGCAGTCGTAGACCCCGTTATGCATCTTGAACATCACCTTTATTGACTGGTTTCTCTGCAAACATCAGAGTCTGCTGATCGTCATAAACACAGACTCCGGAACTTGAAGGCGATTTTATATTAGTTTATTATCTTTTTCTCACATTTATCGGAAAAAACCCATGGCGATCGAGTTAACCGCGGAAAACTTCAACGAAACCATTCAGAACAACGACATCGTTATTGTCGATTTCTGGGCGCCGTGGTGCGGCCCCTGCAAATCGTTCGCGCCGGTATTTGAGGCCGAGTCGGAAAAGCACGATGACATTGTCTTCGCCAAGGTCAATACCGAACAGGAACAACAGCTGGCCGCGCAGTTTCAGATACGCTCGATCCCGACCCTGATGATTTTCAAGGAGCAGATCATCGTGTTTTCTCAGCCTGGCGCCCTGCCTCCCGCAGGTCTTGGCGAAATCGTTGCCAAGGCCCGCGAACTGGACATGGACGAAGTGCGCAAACAGATCGCCGAGCAGCAGAACAACACCGATTCAGCGCAGGCCTGAAGCCGGCGCGGCGTCATTTTCCGGTAGCGGAATCCGGCCCGGTTTCCGCATCGCTGGCCCAGAGACTTGCCCCACCGCATTGCGCCGCGATGCGCTCCAGAAACGCTTCATGCTCGCGTAATTCTTTTTCACCGGCAACAACTACAACCAGATCTTCGGCCAGCCGCAGATTGCTGTCAGCAGTACCTTGCTCGACCGCGCTGTGGCGACCCGGGGCCTGTTCACCGGCGGTTTCTTCGAACAGCGTAGCCTGACCGCCGGTCATTCGCAGATACACATCCGCCAGTATTTCGGCGTCAAGCAGGGCGCCATGCAGTACGCGCTGGGCGTTATCCACGTCATAGCGCTTGCACAGGGCATCCAGATTGTTTTTCTGACCCGGATGCCGGGTCCGCGCCATCACCAGCGTATCAATAACCGTGCAGTAATCGGCAATACAGCCGTAATTACCCGCCAGGCGCAATTCCTGATCGAGAAAGCCGACATCGAACGGCGCGTTATGGATTATCAGTTCGCTGCCCTTGATGTACTCCAGAAAGCGCTCGGCTATGTCGGCAAAAACCGGCTTGTCCTGCAGTTGCTCGAGGGCAATGCCGTGTACAGCCTGCGCGCCCTCATCAATCGCCCTTTGCGGATTGACAAACTGGTGGTAATTGTTTCCGCTGAGACGCCGGTCCAGCAATTCCACACAGCCGATTTCAATAATCCTGTGACCCCTGTAT
>JALXFQ010000293.1 GCA_027067235.1 Gammaproteobacteria bacterium | reverse complement strand
GCCATAGAAGCCGGCCACGCCCAGCAGGCCCAGACCCACCACCAGCATGCCGGTGATGGCGCCGCCGCGGAAAGCGATCTGCATGGCGGCGTTGAGACCATGATTGGCCGCCTGTGCGGTGCGCACATTGGCGCGAACCGAGACAAACATGCCGATAAAACCGGCCAGACCGGACAGAATGGCACCGATGCCGAACCCCCAGGCGGTATGCCAGTCAATGAAAAAACCGATGAGCAGGAACAGAATGACGCCGACAGCGGCGATAGTGCTGTATTGCCGCAGCATGTAAGCCTTGGCCCCGGTCTGGATGGCTTTGGATATTTCCAGCATTTTGTCGGAGCCGGCGGGTTTTTTCAGCACCCAGAACACCGACACGATGCCGTAGAGTACGGCCAGGCCGGCACAGGCCAGAGCAAACAAGATATCTTCGTTCATTGAGATTCCTCCCGTAATTACGTTGGCGGAATGGGCGGGAATATCCGGTCCAGGCGAATTCCGCGCCCACCCCTGAAATCAGCGCGCCATTAAACAGCGCCGGCTCCCGACTTACATTGACGTGCATCAAGGCAAGACGAATCGCCCTGTTTTTCAGTTTATCGCGTTTTGGTGAAAACCAGCAGACAAAGGCTTTAGTGGGGGAATTACCAATTTTTATGGTCGGGGCGCAACAGCTCCCGGGTCTTGGCGGCCTTGATGAAGCTATTGAAGCAGCCGATGCCGATGTGGACCAGCCCCGGCAGACCGTCGAGGAAACCCGCCCGCAGGATATAGAATTTGATGAATCTCAGCAGCGGGCTCAGCAGCATTCTGGCCAGCCCCGGTTTTTTGCCGCTGGCGGCGAGACGTTCGGCCTGCAGACTGGTGTAGCGGTTCTGCTTGTCCAGGTAGTCGGCGATGCCCTGTTCGGACTGGTGCAGCAAATCGCCCGCCAGCTTGCCGACCGGCGCGCCGGTAATGACCTTTTCATGTACGGCATCATCGCTCCACTGCGCCCGGCGCCGGTCGAACAGGCGCAGACACCAGTCGGGATAGCCCTCGCCGTGACGCAGCCAGCGCCCCATGAAGCGGTTGCGACGCGGCAGCAGCCAGGCGGCATGCCGCGGGTTGATCAGGGCGGTGGCTATGCTGTTTTGCAGTTCCGGCGTCACGCTCTCGTCGGCATCCAGTGACAGTATCCAGTCGTGCCTGGCCTGTTGCGTCGCCCAGTGCTTGAACGGGCCAAAGCCGGTCCACGGCCCGCTGACCACCCTGGCGCCCAGCTCGATGGCAATTTCCATGGTGCGGTCGGAGCTGCCGCAATCTGCCACGACAATTTCATCGGCAAAGGCTAAACTCCGCAGGCACGCGCCCAGGTTGTTTTCCTCGTTAAACGTTATCACTACGGCAGACAGTTTTTCGCGCATATCAAACAGACAGGGACAGATGAGACAGCTTTATACCTTATTATTTTACGCCATGTTACCTGCGATTTTCCTGCGCATGGCGTTTCGCGGGTTCCGCAACCCCGGTTACTGGCATCGCTGGGGCGAACGTCTCGGGTTTTGCCCGGACATGGGCGGGAATGACGCATCGCCCGTCATCTGGGTGCATGCGGTATCCGTCGGCGAAGTGCGCGCCGCACGTCCGCTGGTGGAGGCGCTGATGCAACGCTGGCCGGACCAGCGCGTACTGGTTACAACCATGACGCCCACCGGTTCGGAACAGGTCGGGCTGCTGCTGGGCGAGCGCGTGGCGCACTGTTATGCGC
>JALXFQ010000292.1 GCA_027067235.1 Gammaproteobacteria bacterium | reverse complement strand
GCAAAGCTGGCGGATCATACAGATTTTCTGCTTTTGCTGCAAAGTCCCGCTGCATGGCGCAGACTGCCGACATTTGCTGGGCCTCTGCCGCGCCTGTGTGCGAGAATAGAAGGTCCTTTGCGCAGGATTCACAGAGTTGTGTCATGGCGTTTTCCCTGGTGCAGGGCGGAATCTGACAGGCGCTGACAGGCCGTTAGGAGAGCAGAGCATGCGACGCGTCACTGATGAAGCATTGAATTCATGGGCGGAAACGCCGGCCGGGAAACTGTTTCTGGCGTATGAAGCCGAACACATTAAAAGGCAGTTGCCGCAATCCGCCTTGCCCGCTCAGCAGCTCTGGCTGTCCGCCTTCCGCAATGATATACCGCTCAAGGATGCTGTATTGTGCGCCAAGCCCGATCAGACCCCGGTCCACCGGCCAGCGGTAATCACCCATGAATATGAGCTGCCTTTTTATGATAACGAGTTCCCGTTGGTGATTTCCTCCCATATGCACGAATTTACCGAAGAGCCCCATCGTTATCTGCGCGAGCTGGCGCGCGTCGTCGAGCCCGAGGGACAACTCATCATCAGCGGCTACAATCTGTTCAATATTTTCGGCATTGGTCTACGCCACCAGTTGTACGGCAGGGCCGGCTCTCCCGTCTATCCGATTCACTACCTTGCCATACGCCGCCTGAAAGACTGGTTGAGATTGCTGGGATTCGAACTGGAAGGCGGAAGCTATTTCTACTATCTTCCGCTGACGCGCTCGCCGGCCATTCTACACAAGCTGCGCTGGATGGAAGCTGCCGGCAGTCGCTGGTGGCCGCGCGCCAGCGCCGGGTTTACCCTGACGGCCCGCAAGCGGCTGCCGGGCATGACGCCTTTGTCAGAGCGAGCCAGACTGCGACTCTGGACGCCTGTGCCACAACCTGCTCTGGCCCGGGTAACCGAGGCTGGATTGACGGAAAGCCATGAATATCGTTGAAATCTATACCGATGGCGCCTGCAAGGGCAACCCCGGTCCCGGCGGCTGGGGAGCGCTGCTGCTGTATAACGGCAGCGAGCGCGAAATCTCCGGTTGCGAGCCCAGGACCACCAATAATCGCATGGAGTTGCGAGCGGTGATCGAAGCCCTGTCAGCCCTGAAGCGTCCCTGTGCGGTTCGTGTCGTCACCGATTCCCAGTATGTCAGAAACGGCATTACACGCTGGCTGCCGGAGTGGAAAAAACGCGACTGGAAGACTGCCGCCAAAAAGCCGGTGAAAAACAAGGATCTGTGGCGGCTGCTGGATGATGCGGCCAGCCGTCATCGCATCGAGTGGGCCTGGGTCAGGGGGCATGCCGGCAATGCCGGCAACGAGAGGGCGGACCGGCTGGCCAGTGATGCCGCCGAGCAATGCCGTAACGGGGATTCGGCATGAGACAGGTGGTGCTGGACACGGAAACTACCGGTCTCGAGGTCAGACAGGGTCACAGGATTATTGAAATCGGCTGTGTGGAATTGCTGGACCGGCGCCTCAGCGGTAACAACTACCACCAGTTTGTCAATCCGCAAAGGGCGATTGATGAGGGCGCGCAGGCTGTACACGGCATCGCCCTCGAGCAACTGCAGGACAAGCCGGTTTTTGCCGACATAGCCGAGCGCTTTCTGGAGTACATCCAGGGTAGCGAACTGATAATCCATAACGCGCCGTTCGATGTCGGCTTTCTCGATCAGGAATTGCGCCTGGCGGGTAATTACGGCTGTATTGCCGATTACTGCACG
>JALXFQ010000291.1 GCA_027067235.1 Gammaproteobacteria bacterium | reverse complement strand
GGGTATTCAGTTTGTCCGGCCCTCGCAAACACAGAGAAAGGAGTGGCTGAAATACGCCCATGCCGCCCAGCAGCGCGTCATCGAGGAAGGCGTCGTCAGCCAGCAAATCGTCGACCGCGTGGACGCGCTGCTGCAACGATACCGCAGCAAATAAGCATGTTCTCCCGGGCACGGCATGTTTTGCGGCGGCTGGAAGACAGCCTGCTGGTCGCCTCGCTGCTGCTGGTGATCGGCGTCGCTGTTGTGCAGATTTTTCTGCGCCTGTTTTTCGACACCGGCGTGGTCTGGGCCGACAGCTTTCTGCGCATCGCGGTATTGTGGCTGGCCATGATCGGCGGCATGTACGCGGCGCGCGACGACCACCACCTGAATATCGACCTGGGCCAGCGCCTGCTTTCCGATGGCAACCGCCGGCGCGTGCGCAGCTTCATCTACCTGTGTACGGCCCTTATTTGCGCCGTGGTAGCCTGGTACAGCCTGAATCTGGTGCAAATGGAGTATGCGGATGGCGAAATGGCTTTCGCCGTCGTACCGGTGTGGCTGGCGCAGAGCATATTACCTGTCGGTTTTGCTGTTATCGCCCTGCGCTATCTGGCCGCCGCGTTCAAGGCAATACTGACCACAAACCGCGCGCCAGACTGATGCTGCTTGTCGGCATCACAATACTGCTGGCCCTGGCCTGGTTTGGCGCGCCGCTGTTCGCCATCATACTGTCCGTGGCGATACTGGGCTTTACCGCGCAGGAAATCGATCTTGCCGTCATTCCCATCGAGCTGTACCGTCTTACCAGCACACCGCTGTTGCTGTCCCTGCCCCTGTTCACTTTTTCCGGTTATCTGATAGGCAAGAGCAACACCTCCGAACGTACGCTGCGGCTGTCGCGCTCCCTGCTCGGCTGGTTGCCGGACGAGCTGGTTCTGGTCACTCTGGTCGCCAGCGCCATGTTCACCTCATTTACCGGCGCTACCGGTGTGACTATCGTCGCCCTCGGGGCGCTGCTGTTACCCGCGCTAAAATCTGAAGCTTATCCGGAGCGTTTCAGCCTGGGGCTGGTAACCACGTCCGGCAGTCTGGGGCTGTTGCTACCGCCTTCGCTGCCGCTGATACTCTATGTGGTGATCGTGCAACAGCTGAATCTGGAACAGAGTATTTCGGTAAAACAGGCTTTTGTCGCCGGTATACTGCCGACCCTGCTGATGATCGTCGCTCTCTATCTCTGGGGCATGTGGGTAACACGCAGGCATCCCGTTCCCCGCACCCGGCTCAGCGGCAGGGAAGTACTGGCCGCCGTGCGTAACGCCATCTGGGAGATACCGTTGCCGTTCATCGTGCTGGGCGGTATTTTTGGTGGCGTCTTCGCGGTATCGGAAGCGGCGGCCGTTACCGCCTTTTATCTGATCATCGTGGAAGTATTCATCTACCGCGAGGTCAGCCTCAGACAACTGCCGGAAGTGGTGAAGGACTCCATGACCATGATTGGCGGTATCCTGCTGATACTGGCATCAGCCCTGGCCATGACCAATTACCTGGTGGATGCGGAAGTTCCTTCCCGGCTGTTTGACTGGATCAAACTGCATGTGCACAGCAAGCTGACATTCCTGATGCTGCTGAACGTGTTTTTACTGGCGCTGGGAGCCATACTGGACGTATTTTCCGCCATCGTCATCATGGTGCCGCTGATCGTGCCCGTGGCAATGGGATACGGCATCCACCCGGTACATCTGGGCATCATTTTCCTGGCCAATATGCAGCTGGGCTATCTGACGCCGCCGGTGGGGATGAACCTGTTCATCGCCTCCTACCGGTTTGACCGCCCCATCACCGAAATATACCGCTCGACCATCGCCATGATGCTGATTCTGCTGGCCTGCGCGCTGACCATTACCTACTGGTCGGGGCTGAGTCTGGCATTCATGTAGTATTTCCGGCGCCGCTGCCGGCATGCTCCCGGCCTGAATCGGGTCTTTTTCTGAAAGCATCCCCAGCCGGAAGCTGTATCAGAGAGTGTGAAATCATACCCTGGCGATCGACAAACTAACGTCTATATTGAGTCATACATCCCGAAAACCTGCTGCGGGTGCCTCTGGGGGAATCATGCAGGCGCGGGCTGGCCAGAATTTCCCGGACACATACCTACATGACTGCTTCAATCTGTCGATTGCTTGTTTTCTTTTTGATTGCCTGGCAGGCGCAGGCGTCATCTTTCATGAAAGTTGACATGGACGCTCTTGCCCGCCAATCGGAACTGATTTTCGAGGGCGAGGTGCTGTCGAAAGCGGTGCGGCCGTCGCCCTATACCGGGCAGCCCTGCACCTATTTCCTGTTTCGCATCATCGATGTGATCAAGGGCAGCTATGCGCAGCCCAGGATCAGGCTCTGTTTCGCTGGCGGCACCCTCAACGGCGTCACCCTGCGGGTTTCGGACATGACCATGCCGACTGTCGGGGAAACGGGTATCTATTTTGTAGCCACCCTGAAAGGAGAACCCGTCCATCCGTTACTTGGCTGGCAGCAGGGGCATTATCTGATCCGCAAAGATGCCTCCAACAGAAAAAAAGTCGTTCCTGCCTTTCCCGAACCGGGCGCGGCCGGCGGCGCTTCCCTGAAAAAACCGGCCGGACTGGAAAATGCGCCCGACGTTGACACATTCAAACAGATGATCAGGGACCGGCTGTAACCATGGCCTGCAACAACAGCCTGTTGCGGCGCCTTGCCGCCCTGATACTGCTTCTGGCGCCTGTGCTTACCGCTTCGGGGTATCAGTTGCAGGGAACGTCATGGCCTGACAAGACTGCCGCTTATCATCTACAGACAAACAGCAATACATTCGATGCCGCCTTCATCGAAGCCATGGCTAAGTGGAACGGCCTGTCAAACTTCAGTTTTACTCACAGCACTCCCGATTATTTTGACCCCTGTGGCCACAATCCGGATTATAAAAACAGCTATCGTTTTTCAACCACCAACTGTGGCAGGGGCTGGAACAGCAGCACGCTGGCCGTTACTACGACCTGGTCCAACAGTCGTGGAACAACGGATACGGACATCGTGTTCAATAGCCGGGACCACAGCTGGGGTGTGTATGACGACAGCATCAACAACCACAGCAAAACGGATTTCCGGCGGGTGGCTGTACACGAACTGGGGCACGCCCTGGGGCTGGCCCACGAAACGATCAACAATGCCATCATGCAGCCGTATGTATCCAATGTTATCGAACCCTTGCAAGACGATATCAATGGCCTCAGGGACATCTACGGTGGCACCGGCACCGGTGGAAGCAACAAGACCCTGACCGTATCGGTCACGGGCTCCGGCAGCGTCAGCAGTTCGCCTGCCGGGATTGACTGTCCGTCGGACTGTTCGCAGGCATATTCTCAGGGCACCAGCGTCACCCTGACCGCGCATCCGGCCGCCGGACAGCGACTCAAGCGCTGGAGCGGCGCCTGTTCCGGTACGGGCAGCTGCACGGTTTCCATGTCCGCCAACAAAAGCGTCAGCGCCGTGTTCGAAGTCATTCCAACTCCGGTAAACAAGACCCTGACCGTTTCGGTCAGCGGCTCCGGCAGCGTCAGCAGTTCGCCTGCCGGGATTGACTGTCCGTGGGATTGTTCCCAGTCGTATGACCAAGGCACCAGCGTCACTCTGACCGCGCATCCGGCCGCCGGGCAACGACTCAAGCGCTGGAGCGGCGCCTGCTCCGGTACGGGCAGCTGTACGGTTTCCATGAGCGCCAACAAAAGCGTCAGCGCCGAATTCGAGCCCGTTCCGGCAACAATGGAAACCTTATGGGTAAAGGTGGAGGGATCCGGCAGTGTTACCAGCAACCCTGCAGGCATCAACTGTCTCTCGAATACCAATTGCTTGCAAAAAATCAGTCATGGTGCCAACGTTTCACTGACCCCGCACCCGCTGCCGGGCTGGCATTTCAAGGAATGGGGCTGGGAAAGTGATTGCTCTGATAATACGGCTGCAATTTGCACGGTTTCCATGACATCGCTGAAATACATACGCGCCGTATTCGAGGCCAATCCGGTCACGCAGCATACCCTGACCGTTTCGGTCACTGGCTCCGGCAGCGTCAGCAGTTCGCCCGCCGGTATTGCCTGCCCGCCGGATTGTACGCGGTCGTACGATCAGGGCATCAGTGTTACGTTGACCCCGCATGCGGCTTCCGGCTGGCGTTTCCGGCGCTGGAGCGGCGCCTGCTCCGGCACAGGGTCCTGTACTCTGCCCCTGTCTTCAGACGCGCAGGTCGGAGCCTGGTTTGGCAAGACTACGGCAACCAGGCCAAGTCATGTCATGGCACCGGTCTGGCTGTTGCTGCTGGACGACTAGCCAATTTCAAAACACCGTTGTTGCTAGCGATATTTTCAATGGCTTACAGCCATGGAAAATGAAGGGACATCCCTGTGCCACGCGCAGGGTGGCGAGAAACGTGTTTCAGGGATTGTAGATCAGGCCGCCGCGTTTTTTGTAAGCTTGCAAAACCTCGACGGCAGCATCGCGCAGGACGTCTGTTTTTACCGCTGTGCCGTGCTTTTGCAGCGATTCTGTCCAGTCTTCGGACCTGGGGCCTTCGTCGAAGCCCAGCGCCATGACATCCGATCGGCGGGCGCCACAAACCAGTTGCCTGATGCCCGACCAGTAAATCCCGCCATAGCACTGCACACAGGGTTCCGAGCTGGTCACCAGCTCGCAACCGGGCACAGAGTCCGCCCTCAGGGTCCAGGATTGCAAACGCCGCTGGGCCTGCATCAGAGCCATCATTTCAGCATGGGCGACAGACAATCCCGTTTGCTCTACCCGATTGACGCCGGCCGCGATCAGCTGGTGATTGCGCATATCGAATACGCAGGCGCCGAAGGGGCCGCCGCCATGTTCCACGTTGCGCGCCGACAGGCTGATGGCCAGCGCCATGCGTTGTTCCCCGGTCGCATAGGCACGCTGGAAATCCAGCGCGTCGAACAGCCAGTCCGGTAGTTCGATGCAAACCGGCTGGCGTCGCGAGGTCACTGTATCAGCGGGCCCGTTTCAGGGCGTTGCGGTCAAAATCCCGATCGCTCAGCCCGGTGCCGAACTGGTAGTCGGAAAAAGTCAGGGTAGTGGATTTTCCGGTCTGATGATTGATCATATCCATGGCGC
>JALXFQ010000290.1 GCA_027067235.1 Gammaproteobacteria bacterium | reverse complement strand
GGTCGATGAGTATTTCAGTATCAATGGCATGGCCCGAACTGACCAGTTCGACAGCATCATATTCCTTCCATGTTTCCGGGTCGTCGCCCAGGTAGCCGGCCAGGGCTTTCTGCCCCCACGGAACCTGCGAGGGCGCGACGATGGGGGCAAAGGCAGATATGCTGCGGTAGGTGCCGGGGTTTTTCAGACCGATGGTCAGCGCGCCGTGGCCGCCCATGGAGTGACCGAAGATACCGGCGCGGTGCGGGTCCACCGGGAACCCGTCGTTGATCAGCGCCGGCAGTTCTTCTACCACATAGCTGTACATGCGGTAGCTGCGGGACCAGGGTTCTCGGGTCGCGTCTACATAGAAGCCGGCGCCGCTACCGAAATCATAGTCGTCGTGCTCGCCCGGATAATCGCTGCCGCGCGGACTGGTGTCCGGCGCCACCACCACCAGTCCATGTTGCGCCGCATATTTCTGGAAACAGCCCTTGGCGGTAACGTTTTCCTGCGTGCAGGTCAGCCCGGAAAGATAATACAGCACCGGCACGCGGCCGGCACCGGCCTGCGGCGGCGTGTAAACGCTGAATTCCATGTCGCAGGACAGCGTCTCGGAGGCGTGTTTGTACACGCCCTGCATACCGCCAAAGGATTTGTGCTGTTCAAGCGTTTCCAGGGCCATGCTCAATACTCGATGACAGTGCGGATGGATTCGCCAGCGTGCATCAGATCGAATGCCTTGTTGATGTCTTCCAGCGGCAGTTTGTGGGTGATCAAATCGTCGATGTTGATCTTGCCGTTCATATACCACTCGACAATTCTGGGCACATCGGTGCGTCCGCGCGCGCCGCCGAAAGCCGTGCCGCGCCATACGCGGCCGGTGACCAGCTGAAACGGGCGGGTGCGTATTTCCTGCCCGGCGCCGGCCACGCCGATGATGACACTTTCGCCCCAGCCCTTGTGGCAGCATTCCAGCGCCGTGCGCATGACATCCACGTTGCCGATGCATTCGAAGCTGTAATCGGCGCCGCCACCGGTCAGTTCCACCAGGTATTCCGCCAGATCGCCGTCAACGTCTTGCGGGTTGACGAAATCGGTCATGCCGAATTTCTCGGCGATATCCTTGCGCGCCGGATTCAGATCCACGCCGACGATCATGTCCGCGCCGACCATTTTCGCGCCCTGTATGACATTGAGGCCGATGCCGCCAAGGCCGAAAACCACGACATTGGAGCCGGGCTCCACCCTGGCGTCGAAAGCCACCGCGCCGACGCCGGTGGTAACACCGCAGCCGATGTAACAGATCTTGTCGAAAGGCGCGTCCTCGCGTACCTTGGCCACGGAAATTTCCGGCAACACCGTGTAGTTGGAAAAAGTCGAGCAGCCCATGTAATGCAATACCGGCTTGCCATCCAGCGAAAAGCGGCTGGTGCCATCGGGCATCAGGCCCTGACCCTGGGTGGAGCGGATCGACTGGCACAGATTGGTTTTCGGGTTGAGGCAGTATTCGCACTCGCGGCATTCCGGGGTATAGAGCGGGATCACATGATCGCCTGGTTTTACCGAGGTCACGCCGGCGCCCACTTCCTGCACGATGCCGGCGCCCTCATGGCCCAGCACCACCGGGAACATGCCTTCAGGGTCATCGCCCGACAGGGTGAAGGCATCGGTATGGCAGACGCCGGTGGCCCTGATCTCCACCAGCACCTCGCCGGATTTCGGCCCTTCCAGATCCAGTTCTACGATTTCCAGTGGTTTACCGGCTTCGAAGGCGACAGCCGCTTTGGTTTTCATTTTTTCATACTCCGATTGTTATACCGGGACAGCATTGATGATCATGCAAGCTGCCGCAGCCTGTCCCTGGCTGCGGCAACGCCATCCGTGGTCAAGTGCAATGACCCTGCGGCCCTTGCTGCATCAACCTCTCCCGGTGTTGAATGGTTACGCAGCTTGCGCCGTATGCGCCGCGATGGCGTCCATCAGCGTTGGCGACAGACAGTCATAAGGCTCCAGCCCCATGTCGCGCAGTTCCTGACGTATGGCGCTCATTTCCTCTGGCGGCGTACCCGATTCGATGATCGACGACACAAATGCGGCAAATTCCGGCGCGGCCCAGCCGTTCTCCCGGAACAGCTCGGGGTGGATGAAGTCGAGTCCGTAGAATGGATGGTTCTCATCCTCGATACGCCCGTACATGTGGGTGCCGCATTCCTTGCAGGCGTGGCGCTTGATGACGGCGGATTCGTCGATGACTTCCAGCTTGTCGGCATTGCGGGTGACGTTTACGGTGTCCCGGGGCACGACGGCGACCAGCGAAAACAGCGCGCCGTCGGGTTTCCAGCATTTGGTGCAACCACAGGCGTGATTGTGGGCGACCTGGCTGCCAACCGCTACCTCGACGGGGTTGGCATCGCAGCGGCAGACCAGCGTACCGCCGGCAAAATCATCCGAAGTGGCGGTAATGCCCTGATTCAGCAAAGGGTGGATAGCGTGACCCATGTTGTCCTCCTTACTTCCTCTTATGATTAGTGGGTTTCTGTCAGGGTGACACAATAGAATGAATGTTCATTTCTGTCAAGAAGCGCGCCGCTGATCTGAAGTTCCACAGGCCTGTCAGCCCATGTTTTATTACGCAGGCATCAGGATCGCAGTTTGCTTATTTTTGCCCCGGCGCTGGGCAGAATGTCCTGGTTTTTGTCGGCAATCATGCCGTTCCACAGGGCCTGCAGCACGTCTTCCAGATAGTGCGGCAACGGTGTGCCGATGGAGCCATCCAGCCGCAGCTGAATCAGCCTGGCCATGCCGCCGAAAATACAGGCTGTGGCCACCCAGGGATCGGTCTGGCGCAGTTCCCCCTGCTGTATTCCCTGTTCGACGATGGCGCGCATCTTGAGAAACGGGGAGGACTCGCAGATATGGGCCTGTTGCGGCAGGAAGTCGGCATGTTTGGTATGGAAAATGTAGGCAATGATGTTGCGATGGGTTTCGGTATGCCGGAACAGCGCGGCGACAATGGCCTCGCATCGCTCGATGGCGGCGGCGTGCTGTTCCATGATGCCGTCCACCAACTGGTCCAGTTCACCGAGTATATGCGTGTACAGGGCGTCGGCGATGCCTTCCTTGCCGCCGAAATGCTTGTAGATGGAGCCGATGCTGACATCGGCCCGGCTCTGGATTTCGTGTACCGAGACATTGTGATAGCCCTGCTCGACGAACAGATCCAGCGCCGCGGTCAGAATGCGGCAGTCCAGGGGTTCGGGATCCGGGCAGGCTTGCGTCAGATAAGGCATCAGCGGATTCCTTTGCCCGGGCTCCGCACTACAGTTTCACGCCGGCCTTGGTGAAGGTATCGCAGCTTTCCAGCGCGCCCGTGGCCAGGCCCCGCTTCAGCCATTCCATGCGCTGTTTCGATGAGCCATGGGTAAAGGCGTCGGGGCGTACCCGCGCGCCGGCATTGCGCATGATGGCGTCATCGCCGATGGATTTGGCGGCGCGCAGGCCTTCCTCGATATCGCCCGGCTCCAGCATCTTTTGCTGCTGGTTGGCATAGTGCGCCCAGATGCCGGCGTAGCAATCCGCCTGCAGCTCCATGAGTACCGAGAGAGCGTTGGCGGTAGCTTTGCTGGCCATCATCTGCTTGCGCCGCACTTTGTCGGAAGTGCCTGCCAGGTTCTGGATATGATGACCCACTTCGTGGCCCAGCACATAGGCGCGGGCAAAATCGCCGGAACCGCCCATGGCCTGCAACTGCCGGTAAAAACTCAGGTCGATATAGACCTTGTGGTCGCCGGGGCAGTAGAACGGACCGGCGGCAGCGGAGGTCATGCCGCAGGCGGACTGCACATAACCGGTAAACATCACCAGCTTGGGCGGTGTGTAAACGGCGCCATATTTCTTGAATATGGAACTCCACACATCCTCGGTGCTGGCCAGCACGGCAGACACGAATTCAGCCTGTTCATCGCCGGCTTTGCTGCCTGGCGCACCGCCGGCAGGCGTTGATCGCGGAACGGGTTGCGGTATCTGGCGGGTATGCGGAGCCGATGGCCCGATAACCACCGGTCCACCGCCAGTAAACATGCGCAGCAACGACAGGGGATCGCCGCCCAGCAGGACAAAGCCGAGCGCCAGCAACAGCAGCGTGCCGCCACCGATGCCCAGACCGCTGCCGCGTCCTCCGCCCATGGGGAAGGGGAAGCGAAAGCCGCCACCGCCGCGGCGTCCCCTGCGATCTTCTACGTTTTTACTGCGGCGAGAGGTTTTCCAGCGCATTGTGTCGTTCCGTTGCTGTTTGTTATGGTAGCTGTATATCGGGGCAAAGGCTGGCTTGTCAAGCCGCACCCGGCCCACGCTGAAACCGGTACATGCCGATTTCGCCCATCAGATTGGGCCACAGACGAGCGCCGAAGCTGGTTTCATGCTGGTGGTTCAGTGCGCGTTTTTCCAGTACCTGAATGTTTTTTTCCACACACAGATTGTCGAAATCCCTGAGTGTGCATAAATGTATATTGGGCGTGCTGTACCAGCGATGGGGCAGGGTGCGGGAGACCGGCATGGTGCCCTTGATGCCCATCTGGTGGCGGTGGCTCCAGTGGGCAAAATTGGGAAAGGTAACGATGCCTTCACGGCCCACACGCAGCATTTCGTCCAGCAGCAGATCCGGGCGCGTGATGGCCTGCAGGGTCATGGACAGAATGACATAGTCGAAAGATTCCTCGTCAAATTCAGCCAGTCCCCTGTCCAGATCGGATTGCACCACGTTGACGCCGCGATCGATGCAGGTGGCGATGTGCTTGTCAGCGATTTCCAGCCCATAGCCGGAGGCCTGTTTTTCCCGCGCCAGCAGCGCCAGCAGGGAGCCGTCGCCGCAACCCAGGTCGAGCACGCGGCTGCCCGGCTCGATCCAGTCCGCGATAATCCTGAAATCCGGCCGCAGGTTCTGATCGTTCATGCTCCCTCCGTTTCGCTGGCGACGCGATTCATGTAGGCCCGGAACACATCGGTATATTGCTGGTTTTTTATCAGAAAGGCATCGTGCCCCTGGGTGGACTGGATTTCGGCATAACTCACGTCCAGGTCGTTGTCGTGCAACGCCTTGATGATCTCGCGTGATCGCTGCGGTGAAAAGCGCCAGTCGGAGGTGAACGAAATCACCATAAACCTGG
>JALXFQ010000289.1 GCA_027067235.1 Gammaproteobacteria bacterium | reverse complement strand
CTTCGCTGGCTTCGGCCGCGGCTTCCACCATCTGCTCGCGCATTTCGGTGGCCTGATCCAGCAGCTCGGCCGGAATTTCTTCCTCGTAGAACTCGGAGCCGAGGTTCTCTTCCTTCCAGTACACCGCCTTCATGCGCACCAGGTCAACCACGCCCCGGAAATCTTCCTCGGCGCCAATATTCAGCTGAATCGGCACCGGATTACCGCCCAGGCGGGTTTTGATCTGATCGGCCACGCGCAGGAAATCTGCACCGGCGCGGTCCATCTTGTTGACAAATGCCATGCGCGGCACTTCGTATTTGTCGGCCTGGCGCCAGACCGTTTCGGATTGTGGCTCGACGCCGCCCACCGCGCAGAATACCGCGCAGGCGCCATCCAGCACGCGCAGGGAACGCTCCACCTCGATGGTAAAATCCACGTGCCCCGGCGTATCGATGATGTTAATACGATGCTCCGGATACTCATTGCGCATGCCGCTCCAGAAACAGGTGGTGGCGGCAGAGGTAATGGTGATGCCACGCTCCTGCTCCTGCTCCATCCAGTCCATGGTCGCAGCGCCATCATGCACTTCGCCAATCTTGTGGGAAATACCGGTATAGTAGAGTATGCGCTCGGTCGTCGTGGTTTTGCCCGCATCGATATGCGCCATGATCCCGACGTTGCGATAGCGTTCAATTGGTGTCTTTCTGGCCACTTGCTGGAATCCTGAAACTTGAGTTGAAACGATTTAGAAACGGTAATGCGAGAAGGCTTTGTTGGCTTCCGCCATGCGATGCACGTCTTCTCGCTTCTTGACTGCGCCGCCACGGCTTTCAGCCGCGTCCAGCAATTCGCCGGCCAGACGCTCGCCCATGGATTTTTCGCCACGCTTGCGCGCCGACTCCACCACCCAGCGCATGGCCAGCGCCAGCTGACGGGAAGGACGCACCTCCACCGGCACCTGGTAGGTAGCCCCGCCCACACGTCGCGACTTTACTTCCACCACCGGCTTGGCGTTTTCCAGCGCCTCGCCAAAAATCTCCAGCGGATCACGCTTGGCGCGTTGCTCGACCATGTCCAGAGCACCGTATACGATGCGCTCGGCGACCGACTTCTTGCCATCCACCATAACCGCGTTCATGAACTTGGCCAGAGTCAGATCTCCAAACTTGGGATCGGGCAGAATCTGACGCTTCGGTACTTCTCTTCTTCTAGGCATTACGCAAACTCAATCGTGTATTTCATTCAGACAAAAAAGCAGCCACCATCATCTTTTCCAAGACATGGTGGCCACCTTTGAATTGTTTCTGTACGACTCATCAAATCAATTGAGAGGAGTCCGCCCGACGGGGGTCACTCGCCCGCCCAGGCACCATTTTTTTTACCGCCAGCGCCGTACGACCTGTTGCGGCCGCCAGCGCCAGGACTGGTCAGTAACCAGTCGGCTCAGGATTTGGGACGCTTGGCCCCGTATTTGGAACGACCCTGACGACGCGTGGAGACGCCGGAAGTATCCAGCGCGCCGCGCACCACATGGTAACGCACGCCCGGCAGGTCCTTCACACGACCGCCGCGAATCAGCACCACCGAGTGTTCCTGGAGATTATGCCCTTCGCCGCCAATATAGCTGGTCACTTCATAACCATTGGTCAGGCGAACGCGAGCCACCTTGCGTAAAGCCGAGTTGGGCTTTTTCGGCGTGGTGGTATATACACGCGTACAAACTCCGCGCTTCTGCGGGCTCGCCTCAAGCGCAGGAACGGTCGATTTCTTGACCTGTTTCTTGCGCGGCTTGCGAACCAGCTGGTTAATTGTAGGCATTCACCTTGTCTCCGTATCTGTTTCCTTTCGCGCCGCAACCATCGGCTCGAGAGGGGCGGGATTGTATGGACACCCCCCGTGACTGTCAAGCGCGTTATCCCATGTTTTCCAGACTATTTACAGACGCCGGACCCGCCCTGCCGCAAGTGTTTTCTCAGGCCTCGGCGGCCTCCGCCGAATCATCCTGTTCCGGCGCGGGTTTTTCACTGTCCGCATCGTCGTTGCCACGCAGCAGGTTATCCAGCGCTACCGCCTTGTCCAGCTCCGCCCTGCGCTTGCGCTTGCGCTCCTTGTGGTAGGCCAGTCCGGTACCGGCGGGAATCAGGCGCCCGACAATGACGTTCTCCTTGAGTCCGCGCAACTGATCGCTTTTGCCGGCAATGGCTGCCTCGGTCAGCACCCGCGTGGTTTCCTGGAAAGACGCAGCAGATATGAACGATTCGGTGGTCAAAGACGCCTTGGTGATGCCGAGCAGCACCGGTTCATACTGAATCGGTCGCTTGCCGGCCTTTTCCAGGCGTTCATTCTCTTCCAGCACGGCAAAACGCTCGACCTGTTCGTCGGGCAGAAAATGGCCGTCGCCCATGTCGGTAACGCGCACCTTGCGCAACATCTGGCGCACGATAACTTCGATGTGCTTGTCGTTGATCTTAACGCCCTGCAGACGGTACACGTCCTGCACTTCCTCGACGATATAATCAGCCATCGCCTCGACGCCACGCAGGCGCAGTATGTCGGCGGCCACCTGCACGCCATCGACAATGATTTCGCCCTGCTCCACGTGCTCGCCTTCAAACACAATGATATGGCGGCCCTTGGTAATCAGGAACTCGTGGGAAACACCGTCATTATCGGTAATAACCAGCCGCTGCTTGCCCTTGGTTTCCTTGCCAAATGAGACCACGCCGGTCTTTTCCGCCAGTATGGCGTGTTCTTTCGCCTTGCGCGCCTCGAACAGCTCGGCCACCCGCGGCAGACCACCGGTAATGTCGCGGGTCTTGGAGGATTCCTGCGGGATACGCGCCAGCACGTCACCCTGCTGCACCGCCGCACCGTCCTCCACCATGATGATGGCACCACCGGGCAATGGATATTTCGCCACCACATCGGTGCCGGGGAAACACAGCTCCTTGCCTTCGTCATCGATCAGACTGATCAGGGGACGCACGTCCTTGGCGTTGCCAGTACGCTGTTTGACATCCATCACCACATAGGTCGCCAGACCGGTCATTTCATCAATCTGTTTGTGTACCGTACTGCCTTCAATCAGATCAGAGAACACGACCTTGCCGGCCACTTCGGTAATGATCGGGTGAGTGTGCGGATCCCAGGTCGCCACCAGCTGTCCGGCCTCCACCTTGTCGCCATCGGAAACAGACAACAGGGCGCCATAGGGGATCTTGTGGCGCTCGCGGCTGTAACCACGCTCGTCCAGAATCTGCAGTTCACCGGAACGGGAAACGGCAATGTTCTTGCCATCCGCGTTCTTCACCAGCTTGACATTGCTCAGCTGCACGCTGCCGCTGGATTTTACCTCGATGGAACTGACCGCCGCCGCCTGTGTCGCCGCGCCGCCGATATGGAATGTGCGCATGGTGAGCTGGGTGCCCGGCTCGCCGATACTCTGCGCGGCAATAACGCCCACTGCTTCGCCGGGATTGATGGCATGGCCGCGACCGAGGTCGCGACCGTAGCATTTGGCGCAAATGCCATAGCGCGTCTCGCAGGTAATGGGTGAACGCACCTTGAGCTGGTCAACCCGCATTTCACCCAGCTCTTCCGCCGCGGCTTCATCGACTATCTCGCCGGCAGCAACAATGACCTTGCCGGTATCGGGATTGATCACGTCCTCGACCACCACCCGGCCCAGCACTCGTTCACCCAGGGGGACGACGACTTCGCCACCGTCCACCACGATTTTCTTGATCAGGCCGTTGCTGGTGCCGCAATCGGCTTCGGTCACCACCAGATCCTGGCACACATCCACCAGCCGCCGGGTCAGATAACCGGAATTGGCGGTTTTCAGCGCGGTATCAGCCAGACCCTTGCGCGCACCATGGGTGGATATGAAGTACTGCAGTACGTTCAGACCTTCGCGGAAGTTGGCCGTGATCGGCTGCTCGATGATGGAGCCATCGGGCTTCGCCATCAGACCACGCATACCGGCCAGCTGGCGAATCTGCGCCTGCGAACCACGCGCGCCGGAGTCGGACATCATGTAGATGGAATTGAACGACTCCTGCTTCACGTCCTTGCCATCCCTGTCTTTGACATCTTCCGTTCCGAGCTGCTCCATCATGGTCTTGGACACCTGCTCGGCGGTACGGGTCCAGATATCCACCACCTTGTTGTAACGCTCGCCATCGGTCACCAGGCCGGAGGTGAACTGCGCCTGTATCTGCGCCACTTCGTCTTCGGCGCGTTTCAGTATGTCGGCTTTCTCGGCAGGCGTCTGCATGTCGTCGATGCCGACAGACACACCAGCGCGGGTGGAATAGCGATAACCGGTGTACATCAACTGGTCGGCAAATATCACCGTTTCCTTCAATCCGACTTCCCGGTAGCAGAGGTTGATGGCATCGGAAATGGCGCGCTTCTTCATGACCTTGTCGATGGCAGAAAAAGGCATGCCCTCGGGCAGGATCTCGGACAGTATGGCGCGACCCACGGAGGTTTCTTTCACCTCATAGGTGGAATGCAGCTCTCCCTTGTCATCCCTGACATACTCCCGCACCCGGATTTTCACTTTTGCCTGCAGATCAACCATGCCAGCGGCATAGGCGCGCTGCGCTTCGTGCACATCGGCAAAATACATGCCCTCGCCCCTGGCATTGACGCGGGTGCGGGTCAGATAATACAGACCCAGCACCACATCCTGCGAAGGAGAAATGATGGGCTCGCCGTTGGATGGAGACAGTATGTTGTTGGTGGACATCATCAGCGTGCGTGCTTCCAGCTGGGCTTCCAGCGACAGCGGCACATGTACCGCCATCTGGTCGCCATCGAAGTCGGCGTTGTATGGCGCGCACACCAGCGGATGCAGCTGAATGGCCTTGCCTTCGATCAATACCGGCTCGAATGCCTGGATACCCAGACGGTGCAGGGTCGGCGCCCGGTTCAGCATGATCGGGTGCTCGCGAATGACACCATCCAGTATGTCCCAGACCTCCGGCGTCTCCTGCTCCACCAGTTTCTTGGCCTGCTTGATGGTGGTGGCCAGGCCCTGTTGCTCCAGCTTGCTGAAAATAAACGGCTTGAACAGCTCCAGCGCCATTTTTTTCGGCAATCCGCACTGGTGCAGTTTCAGCGTCGGGCCCACCACGATGACCGAACGACCGGAATAATCC
>JALXFQ010000288.1 GCA_027067235.1 Gammaproteobacteria bacterium | reverse complement strand
CCATGACAGTTCCGGCTTCAGCGCCGGTACGCCCCGGCGACAGTCGGCGTATTGAGCCGGGCAGTCCAGTTTCACCAGCCGCAATCGTCTTTCGGGAAAGCCGTGAATGGCGTTCCGGGTATTGCGGTACAGTACGCGGCCGGCGCCGTGGCGATCCAGCAGGGCCTGAATGATTTGCTCCCGGGTTGTTTCATCGGCCGCTTTGCCATCCAGTTGCTCAATGGCGCGGTGGTAGTCGGGCAGGGCTTTTTTCAGCCAGTGGATCTGCTCGCCTGTCAGCGGTCTGGCGTCGATCAGGGCGGATGCCGCCATGGCTACCGGTTGATAGTTGTTTTCTTCTTCGAGGAATGCTTCGAGGCTGTGAAATCTGGCCGGGTCAAGCAGGCGCAGCCTGGCAAAATGACTGGATACGCCCAGTTGTTCGGGCGTGGCGGTGAGCAGCAGCAAAGCCGGCGTCAGGCTGGCGAGCTGTTCCACAAACCGGTACTCGGCGCTGGGCGATGGTTCGGACCAGCGCAGGTGGTGGGCTTCATCCACGATCAGCATGTCCCAGCCGGCTTCAAGCGCCTGTTGTCTGCGTTCCTCGCTGTCCATGAAAAAATCCAGGCTGGCGATAACCAGTTGCGAGGTTTCGAACGGATTTGTTTCCGGCGTTTGCAGGCAACGCTGTTCGTCGAACAGGTTGAATTTGAGGTTGAAGCGCCGCAGCATTTCCACCAGCCATTGATGAACAAGCGCTTCCGGCAACAGAATGAGTACGCGCGTAATCTGGCCGGACAGCAGTTGCCGGTGCAATATCAGGCCGGCCTCGATGGTCTTGCCGAGGCCGACTTCATCAGCCAGCAACACCCGTGGAGCGTGGCGCTTGCCCACTTCCGAAGCGATATACAGCTGGTGAGGGATGAGTTCAACACGACTGCCGATCAGCCCCTGCACCGGTGATTGCTGCAGATGTGATTTGATCGACAGGGTTAGTCTGCGTAGCTGGAACCACTTCTCGGGATCCACAGTCCCGCCAAACAGCCGGTCCTGGGGTCGGCCAATCTGCATGGCGCCGGACAGCCGGGTTTCCGGCAAAGTGATCGTTTCGCCCTGTTCACTGCGGCACCGATAGACCAGAAAGCCCTCATTCTCCACGGCTTCCAGCACTGTCAGATGGCGACCTTCGCGGTCGAGGACCACATCACCCGGAGCGAAGATGATGCGCGTCAGCGGAGCCTGCTTTAGCGCATACTGGCGTTGCAATCCGGCGCCGGGAAACGCCACAACGACAAGCCGCTCATCAACTTCCAGAATTTCACCGAGACCAAGGTCGCGTTCGGCATCGCTGGCCCAGCGCTGGCCGGGCTGGAACGGAGGGCGCGTCATGTTCAGGCAGACAGGCTGAGTTCGTACCCGCCAAACTTGCGCATGTTGAGGACGCCGGTATCCAGTATCAGATATTGTCCCTTGATGCCCAGCAGCCGGCCGTCGATATGCGGCGTTTTGTCGAAATTCAGGGAGACTATCTTTTCCGGCCATTGCTGCACCGGATAGCGTATTTCCACGGTTTTAGCGTCTGTTACCTGTTCGATGGCGTTTTCCCCCAGCTCACGGCGCAGTCTGTCCAGTTCGGCATCGCATAGCGCCATCAGCTCGTCACGACGGGCGTGCATGTCCTGAGGTTCAGCGTTGCCGCGCAGCATGGCGCGCCAGTCGGTGCGATCCGCCACATGCTGCTTGAACGCCACCTCCACCAGCCCCGAGGTTTTGCGGT
>JALXFQ010000287.1 GCA_027067235.1 Gammaproteobacteria bacterium | reverse complement strand
GCATATTCGGCTTCGGAAAAACTGATCTGATCCATGGCTTGATCCTTGTCTTCAGGTTGGTGGTTACGGTGCTTCACGCTGATTGCTGTATTTTACCGGATGGGACGGGGTTTTTCAGAGGTTCCAAAACTCATCAGCATTGTCGAACAGGGCGGCTACCCCGACTTCACTCCCCTTTACCAGGAAGCCGGCTACCAGGTGGAGCAACTGACCAGCATCCGCAAAGCCACCGGCTGGCTGAAAAAGAACATCGCCGATGTTATCGTCACCGAATTCAACTACGATCCCTATTTCCGCGACCGCCTCAGCAACGTTGAAACCATCGCCTCCATCGCCGAACGCCACCCCGAAACCCGGCTTATCGTCCTGGTGGAAAAGGAAGAAGCCGACATGCTCAAACGGCTGGAGGCGCAATACCAGTTTGCCGGCACGCTGGTTTTTCCCATTGATGAAGCGGCGCTGAAGGCTCTGTTGTAGAAGGTGTGGAGATAGCCGACCCTATCCCGACCACTGTCGCAATCCCTCGCGCATGGCGCGGTAGTTACGCACCATCACCACCGTCTGCATGATCTCCCGCCGGGTGATTTCGGGGAAGGGCAGCGCCACCAGAATCCGGCGCGGGTTGGCGTCGAGGTCGCCCACATCCATCAGCGCCGTGCGTTCGCCGAATTCCGCCGTGAAGTCCGGGCGCGAAGACTGGTAATTTTCCAGTGACATGATGTCCGCTTGCCAGTTAACCTCTGGCTGCTGGTACGCGCCCGCGAACCGGATGCGCACATGCGCCGGGCCGACGCGTTCGATTATCTGATAATCAGGGGAGATCAATGAGTTTTACCGGGAACCTGAAAAAGTGGCTGGATGTGGCGCATTATCTGGGAGATCAGACCGAAACCCAAGCCCTGCCTTATGAGCTACGCCACAGCAACCGCGCCAAACGCCTGCAAATCCGCGTCTTGCCCACGGGCAGGGTGGAGGTGGTGGTGCCGCGCGGGTGCAGCGAAAAACGCGCTCATCAGTTTGCCCGCGAACGCGCCGACTGGGTGGCGGGCGCGCTGAAAAAATTCGCCGAGAAACAGCAGCAACGCAAGGTCAACACCGCCTTTCCGGAGACGCTGACATTCCCCGCCATCGGCGAGCAATGGAAAATTACCCGCGAACCCGACAACCACCCCAGCCAGGTTTCCCTGCGCATCGAAGGCGATACGCTCATCCTCAGCGGCGCGACGCGCGACGACGAACTCTGCATCAGCCTGCTCAAACGCTGGCTCAAATACAAGGGCGAAGACGCGCTGATACCCTGGCTGGACCAGGTCAGTGATGAACTGAATCTGCCCTACAACAAAGCCAGCGTGCGCGGCCAGAAAACCCGCTGGGGAAGCTGCTCCAGCAAGAAAAACATCAGCCTCAACTACAAACTGCTGTTCGTCAGCCCCGAAGAAGTGCGCTACCTGTTCATCCACGAGCTCAGCCACACCCGCCACATGAACCACTCCAAAGCCTTCTGGGCGCAGGTGGAAAAACACGAACCCGACTACAAACGCCTCGACAAATCCCTCAACCGCGCCACTCATGAGCGGGTGCCGGGGTGGCTGCACAGATAATCCCGATTACAAAGTGACACAACGGCGGCTATTCAATACCATAGCGGCGGTTCAGGAAAATCAAATTTTCGCCAATCTTCAAGCGAAGGAATGACATGATATGGCTCAATCCGAACAACAATTCCTCAACGACCTGGACAAGAAACTCTGGTCATCCGCCGACAAGCTGCGCTCCAACCTCGATGCCGCTGTTTACAAACACGCGGTTCTCGGCCTCATTTTCGTCAAATACGTCAGCGACGCCTTCGAAGAGCGCCGCAAGGAACTGGAAGGCCACTTCCGCGACGAAAACCACGATTACTACCTAGGCGATGACGAAGAGCTGATCGCCGAAGAACTGGAAGTCCGCGACTACTACACCGAGAAAAATGTCTTCTGGGTTCCCGAGCTGGCGCGCTGGAACACCCTGCAAGACAACGCCAAGCTGCCCATCGGCACTGAAATTGAAATCAAAAACGGCAAGACCGCGAAATACAAGATCACCTCGGTAGGCCGCCTCATCGACGACGCCCTCGACGCCATCGAAAAAGAAAACCCCAAACTCAAAGGCGTGCTCAACAAAACCTACGCCAGCCTGCAACTCGACGCCGCCAAACTCGGTGAACTCATCGACCTTGTCGCCACCATTCCGTTCCACCATGAAAGCCTCGGCGCCAAGGACATCCTCGGCCACGTCTACGAATACTTCCTCGGCCAGTTCGCGCTGGCCGAAGGCAAAAAGGGCGGGCAGTATTACACCCCCAAGGCCATCGTCAGCCTCATCGTCGAAATGCTGCAACCCTTCAGAGGCCGCGTCTACGACCCCGCCATGGGTTCCGGCGGCTTCTTCGTGCAAAGCGAAAGCTTCATTGAAGAACACCAGGGCAAACTCGGCAACATTTCTGTCTACGGGCAAGAGTCCAACCCCACCACCTGGCGACTGGCCGCCATGAACATGGCCATCCGCGGCATCGACTTCAACTTCGGCAAGGAACCGGCCAACAGCTTCACCAACGACAAACACCCCGACCTGCGCGCCGACTACGTCATGGCCAACCCGCCGTTCAACATGAAAGAATGGTGGGACGCCAAACTCGAAGGCGACCCCCGCTGGCAATACGGCACTCCGCCAAAAAACAACGCCAACTTCGCCTGGCTGCAGCACATGCTCTACCACCTCGCGCCCAATGGCAGCATGGCGCTGTTGCTAGCCAACGGCTCCATGAGCTCCAACACCAAAAACGAAGGCGAAATCCGCAAAAACCTGCTCAAAAACGACCTCGTCGAATGCATGGTCGCGCTGCCCGGTCAACTGTTCACCAACACCCAAATCCCCGCCTGCATCTGGTTTTTGACCAAAAACAAAAAAGCGCGTCCTGATGGCACAGGTGTGGGCGCTTACCGTGATCGCAAAGGTGAAGTATTGTTTATTGATGCGCGCCACACCGGTTACATGAAAGACAGGGTTTTAAGAGACTTTTCGCCTGAAGACATCGAAAAAATCACAGGCACTTATCTTGCGTGGAAAATGGACTATGGCGATGTTGATGTGGGAAAAGATGTACGCGCAATCATTGATCCAAACCCCGATTATCTATACGAAGACATCCCTGGCTTCTGCAAAAGCGCAACACTGGAAGAAATCAAACAGCACGACTACGTCCTCACCCCCGGCCGCTACGTCGGCGCGACCGCAGAGGAAGACGATGGCGAACCCTTCGCCGAAAAAATGGCGCGCCTCACCGCGCAACTGAAAGAACAGTTTGAACAAAGCGACAAGCTGGAAAAAGAGATTAAAAAGAATTTGGCTGGTTTAGGTTATGAAATTTAAGGAGCACTCTTTCAAAGACCTGCTAGTGAATATAGTTGATAACAGGGGGAAGACCTGTCCGACTTCAGATTCTGGATTGCCATTAATCGCAACTAACTGCATAAAGAATGATGCGCTATTTCCGGTCTTTGAAAAAGTTCGGTATGTAGACAATGACACATACGAAAATTGGTTCAGGGGACATCCCGAATCAGGTGACATGATTTTCGTGTGCAAAGGCTCACCAGGAAGAGTTGCCTGGGTGCCTGATCCTGTCAATTTTTGTATTGCACAGGACATGGTGGCGATTCGTGCTGATGAGACAAAAGTTTACCCTAAATACTTGTTTGCACTTTTACGGTCGAATCAAACTCAGCAGAAAATCTTAAACATGCATGTTGGTACATTGATACCGCATTTCAAAAAAGGAGACTTTGGTAATTTGTACTTGGATATTCCAGAAGACTTCGAATATCAAAAACAAGTCGGCGACACATATTTCGAGTTTTGTAAGAAAATCGAACTCAACCGCCAAATCAACCAAACCCTCGAACATATCGCCCAGGCCATCTTCAAATCCTGGTTCGTCGACTTTGAACCCGTCAAAGCCAAAATCCACGCCAAACAAAACGGCCAGGACCCCGAACGCGCCGCCATGTGCGCCATCAGCGGAAAAACCGACACCGAACTCGACACATGGCTGCAAACCTGCCCCCCCGAACAACGCCAACAACTTATCACCGCCGCCGCCCTGTTCCCCGACGAACTCGAAGACACAGAACTTGGCTCGATACCGAAGGGGTGGGAATGGAAGGAGTTTGGAGATGTTATTGAGATACTTGACTCAAAGCGAATACCGCTCTCAAAGAGGCAGCGAGAAGAACGTAAGGGTAAGTATCGATATTATGGTGCAACATCGGTGATGGATTATGTTGACGACTATCTGTTTGACGGAACATACGTATTAATGGCTGAAGATGGATCTGTTATGGATCGTGATGGGTATCCAACGATTCAATACGTCTGGGGTAAGTTTTGGGTAAATAATCACGCACATATTCTTAAAGGTGTTGGCTCTGTTTCAGATGAGAACATTCTACTTTTCCTGAAAGACACCGTAATTTCTCCATATGTTACGGGTGCGGTACAGCTGAAAATAAACCAAAAAAACATGAAATCGATGCCATTTTTGTACGCGACAGACAGGATTCATGAGGAGTTCAGCAAGGTCGCATCTAAATTGTTTGAGGCATATAAGGTCAACGCAGAAGAAGTGACAACCCTCTCGGAAGCGCGCGATTCGTTGCTACCAAAACTACTGTCTGGTGTGCTTTCAACCACATAGCGATATGATCGATGACTGATAGACTCCTGCATAGTACATGGACCTCAATAGAGGCATCTGGTGATAGATTTCGTATTCGGGCAACGGTTTCGGCGGTTGAATCAGCCTATTCTGATGGAGAGTCAGGTCTAGTTGTCGGTCACTGTAAAGCCATAGTAGAAGGTATTTGTAAATCGATACTTGATGAAAAATCGGTCCCATATGCAGTAGATTCGAAAATGGGATGGCTGGCAAAAAACGCCATACAGGCTTTGGATGTAGCAAAAGGTGTCGAGAATGAAAAGAAGGCGCGAGAAGCGTTCAAGAAATTGATTACGGGTTTTGCACGAAGTTTCGAAATTGCAGCACAAGCAATTGGAGAGTTGAGGAATGACTTTTGTCCACTTGCGCATGGTAAGTCCAGTACGCACACGCGATTAGATTTATCCTACGCTGAGTTCGTTGCCAAACAGACGGATGCGATAATTGGGTTTATTTATGAACTCTACATAAATCATAAAATATTAAAACATGAAATAGCCTATCAAGACAATGAAGAGTTCAATGAATATTTAAATGAAGAGTTTGGAAAGTTGGAAATTTATGAGGACGATTACTGGTGCGCGGAAATTCTATACCAAGTAAATAAAGAAAAGTATGAAATAGCTCTTGGGGAGTATAAAGAGCAAAAAGAAGAGGTGGCTGCCTAATGATATCAGAGGAGCTTTTAGAAAAAACCTGCTTGGCCTGGTTTGAGCAAACTGGTTATGAGATTCAGCATGGCCTTGATATTGCCTATGATGGTGACTACCCGGAAAGGGACGATTATCAGCAGGTAGTACTTTTTGACCGGTTGCTAGGTTCATTACAGCGTATCAATCCACAAATCCCCCAAAGCGCCCTTGAAGAAGCCGCGCACACCATTTCCAAGCCCGATCATCCCTCGTTGATTCAGAACAACCGCGCGTTTCATCGGTTGTTGATTGATGGCGTCAAAGTTGAATATACACCCTCAAACACCCTCACCCCGGCCCTCTCCCAGGGGGAGAGGGAGTACGGCGATGCTGGAAAACAAACTGATCACGTACAGTTGATTGATTTCCAGAACCCCGGCAACAACCAGTTTCTGGTGGTGAACCAGTTCACCGTACAGGGCGGCAAGATGAACCGCCGCCCGGATGTGGTAGTGTTTGTCAATGGTCTGCCGCTGGCGGTGATCGAGCTGAAAAACCCGGCGGATGAAAATGCCGATGTGTGGGATGCCTATAACCAGTTACAGACCTACAAGGAAGAAATTCCGGATTTGTTTGTGTTTAACGAGGCGCTGGTGGTTTCGGATGGCATTACCGCGCGCGTCGGTTCGCTGACTGCCCATAAAGAGCGCTTCATGCCCTGGCGCACGATCCGGGACGAGAACGACAAGCCGTTGCTGGAATATGAGTTGGAAAAGGTGGTGAGAGGCTTTTTTGACCGGGAACTGTTTCTCGATTATATCCGCTATTTCGTGCTGTTTGAGCAGGACGGCGACAACATCATCAAGAAAATCGCCGGGTATCACCAGTTCCACGCCGTACGCGAGGCGGTGCGGGTGACGGTGATTGCCGCGCAAGCGCCTGAACACGATACGCAGGCTGAGGACAGGGCAAACTATGGCAAGGAAGTGGTGCCCGGTTCGCGCAAGGCCGGTGTGGTGTGGCATACCCAGGGTTCGGGCAAGAGTATTTCCATGGCCTGTTATGCCGGTAAGCTGTTGCAGCAGCCGGAGATGAATAATCCGACTCTGGTGGTGGTGACTGATCGCACCGACCTGGACGGGCAGTTGTTCCAGACCTTTTCCGCCGCCAAGGATCTGTTGAAGCAGTCGCCGCAGCAGGCGGATAGCCGGGAAGAATTACGCGAACTGTTACTGGCGCGGCAGTCGGGCGGGATTATCTTTACCACCGTGCAGAAATTTTCCCTGCTGGAGAAAGAAGGGTCACACCCGGTATTGAGCAAGCGCAGCAATATCGTGGTGATTTCGGACGAGGCGCACCGCAGCCAGTACGGCCTGAAGGCGGTGCTGGATCAGAAGACCGGCAAATACAAGTTCGGCTATGCCAAGCACCTGCGCGACGCCTTGCCCAATGCTTCGTTCATTGGTTTTACCGGCACGCCGATTGCCAGCGAAGACAAGGACACCCAAGCGGTGTTTGGCGATTATGTCAGCATCTATGACATTCAGGATGCAGTGGACGATGGCGCGACCGTGCCCATCTATTATGAAAGCCGTTTGGCCAAGCTGGATATCAACCAGGCCGAGATTGAGAAGCTCAACGAAGAAGTGGAGGAGGTGGTCGAGGACGAGGAGGATGTCAGCAGCCGTGAGCGCACCAAGGGCAAATGGGCGGCGCTGGAAAAGCTGGTGGGCGCCGAGGCGCGCATACAGGAAGTTGCCGAAGATTTGGTCAGCCATTTTGAAGAACGCACTGCGACTATCGACGGCAAGGCCATGGTGGTGTGCATGAGCCGGGATATTTGCGCGCAGATGTTTGACGCCATCATCGCCCTGCGCCCTGAGTGGGCGGGTACGACCATCAGCAAGGGGGGAAGCAATAACGACGGGGAGGGTTATTACAATCCTGACGATGGCGCGGTGCGTGTCGTCATGACCGGCAGCGCATCCGACAAGCCGAGCCTGCAGCCTCATCTGTATAGCAAGGCCCAGAAAAAGGTTCTGGAAAAACGTTTCAAAGACCCGTCCGACCCGCTGAAGCTGGTGATTGTGCGCGATATGTGGCTGACAGGCTTTGATGCGCCCTGTGTGCATACCATGTATGTCGATAAACCCATGCGCGGCCATAACCTGATGCAAGCCATCGCTCGCGTAAACCGGGTGTTCAAGGACAAACCCGGTGGTCTGGTGGTGGACTATATCGGCATCGGCAACGAGCTGAAACATGCCCTGAAAACCTACACTGATTCCAAAGGCAAGGGACGGCCCACCAACTTTGCGGAAGAAGCCTTATCAGTGTTGCTTGAGAAACTTGATGTCGTGCGCGGCATGATGCAGGGCTTTGACTATAGCGAGTATGAAACCAAAGCGACCGCGCTGCTGGTGCCTGCGGCCAACCATGTGCTGGGACTGGAAGATGGCAAGAAACGGTTTCTGGATAATGTATTAGCTATAACCAAGGCATTTTCACTGTGTGGTACGCTGGATGAGGCTAAATCACTGCGCAAGGAGATAGCCTTCTTCTCGGCAATCAAGGCCGCGATTATCAAATCGACCACGGTCGACAAAAAACGCACCGAGGAAGAGAAAAACTCCGCGCTTAAGCAGATTCTCGATAATGCTGTCGTTTCAGAAGGCGTGGAAGACATCTTCGAACTGGCCGGGCTGGATAAGCCCAACATCGGTTTACTTTCCGATGAATTCCTCGAAGAAGTCCGCAATATGCCGAGCCAGAATCTGGCTGTAGAGTTGCTGGAGAAGCTGTTGCGCGATGAAGTGCGTTCGCGGACGCGCAATAACGTCGTCCAGGAAAAGAAATACGGCGACCGCCTGCTGGAAACTTTGCGTAAATACCATAACCGTGCCATCGAAACCGCCCAGGTGATCGAAGAGCTGATCAAAATGGCGAAGGATTTCCAGGAAGCCATGAAGCGGGAAGAAGCGCTTGGCTTAAACCCTGATGAACTGGCGTTTTACGATGCTCTGGCGAACAACGAAAGCGCGGTGAGGGAGCTTGGCGATGATATTCTGAAAAAAATTGCCCATGAATTGACCGAGAAACTCCGCAAAAGCACCACGGTGGACTGGCAAGTGAGGGACAGCGTCCGAGCCAGGATCAGAAATATCATCCGGGTGCTGTTGCGGCGTTACAAATACCCGCCCGATAAGGCAGATGAAGCGGTTGAACTCGTTCTGAAGCAGGCTGAGGTGTTGTCTAATAGTTGGTCCGCATAGAGGAGAGGGTTCCATGACAATAATCGTCATTCACGGAATGTTAGCCACTCTCTTGACTACGGGCCAATGACATGGGTTTTCTCTCAGGTTCTGGCGTTTTCGCTCAAGCAGGCTTTGGAGGATGGCGTTTAGCGGTTTTTGCGGCCGTATAGCGTTCAACATAGATGGATGAGCTCTTGCAGGTTTCGACAGCCGTGGAAGAAGCCAGGTTGCGAGCGATCATTTTGCTGCTTCGGGCATGCTTGAGATAGCGGTTATTAGTGGCGAGAGACTTGGTTTTCATAAGCTCCAGTATAGCCTGTTTTGGGCTGCTTATTATATGTTCAGAGAGTGTGAGGGTTCGGGGCGAGTTCGGGGGCACGTCATTTAATTTAGTTGTCGAAAATACCCAGTACGGGTACTATAATCCCCTTTATGGGTATTGTTGGCGAACAGGTTATGACCGCGACTTCTATTGGTGACGCGCTTTTCACCAAAACACAACAAAAGGTGCTGGGGCTTTTGTTCGGTAAACCGGACAGGAGCTTTTACACCAATGAGATCATGCGCCTTGCTTCCATGGGACGGGGTACGATCAGCCGGGAGCTGGATAAATTGGTACAGGCTGGCTTGTTGACCGTGACCCGGACGGGCAATCAGAATCATTACCAGGCGGACGTAAGTTGCCCTGTTTACGCAGAATTGGTCAGTATTGTCAGAAAGACATTTGGCGTGGCCGACCAGATTAAGGACGCGCTGAAACCATTGTATGACAGCATTGATCTGGCGTTTGTATATGGTTCAATGGCAAAGGGCGGAAGCAGCAATACCAGCGATGTTGACCTGATGCTGGTTGGCAAGGAGTTGAGCTATGGCGCGGTCATGGAGCTTTTGATGCCGCTGGAAGAATCATTGCAGCGAAAAATAAACCCGACCATCTACGACGGAAAGGATTTTATCCGCAAGCTCAATGAGGGGAACAGTTTCGTATCACGCGTTATGGAGCAGCGGAGAATAATGATCAAGGGAAGTGACGATGACATTGGAAAAACTGGATAATCTGGTAAGGATTAAACAGCTAAAACCGGAGCCGCCAGACCAGCGGGAATTTGATGGCATGGTGGCTTCGGCCAAACGTCGTTTGCAGGATGCGAGCCTGAATGGGCTGTCCGAAGAGGGTCGCTTTTCTTAGATAGTTCGGGGCGTAGTTCGGGGGACACGTAACTTTAGTTCGGGGGACACGTAACTTAATTGGTTCGCCGCCGCCAGCGCGTGGACGGTTCCTGTCAGTGGTTTCGGTAAGCGATTCTCGATATACGGCCATTTTGTTCTGAGAAATGGCCGTATTCGTCCAGAAAGTGGCCGTATTGCCCGGGCGTTAACGGCCCTTGATCCAGTCCAGCCGGATTTCCAGTTTTTCCCCGTCACGGGTTTTGACCAGCAGAAATTCCTCGCCCTTGCGGGTGCGCAGGTCAACGGGGGTGACGGTTTGTTCCTGTTCGTCCTGGTCCGGCGCGCGCCAGCGCAGGCGCATGGGCTGGCCGCGCAGTATGGCGACTTCGTATTCGCTGTGGATGCCGCAGTCGATGGGCTGGTAGTCGGTCATGCGTCTTCGAACAGGTCGATGGTCAGCGTATCGTCCGGTAATCCCTGAAAAAAGCGGAACACGTCGGGCGCGTTGTCGAAAATCCACGGTTTGACGACTTGCTCGAAGACTTCATCGGCATCGGGGTCGTTGCCGCCGGCCCAGAAGCGTTCGCCACCGACCCAGATCACGGCCTGCTGCTTGGATACCAGAAACGTCACGATGATGCCCGCGCCGCTGTGTCGCCTGGCCACGGCGGGCGGCAGTTCGGCGGCGCTGACGCTGAACACGCCGGACCAGGTCATGGCGTCGGCATCGAAGCCGTTGTACTGGCTGGCGAGCTGCTGTGCTTTGTCTCGAAAGGCTTGGGCGACCATGTTGCTTTGATGTAAAAAATCCGGGGAGCGGATTTAATCATTGTCCGGGGCAAGATGCATCTTTCGTTTGGTCTGTCTCTGCCAGATCGCGATGTTTGTGGTTCGATTTGTAGGTTGGGCAAAGGAGGAACGACGTGCCCAACGCAAGCGTTTGTTGGGCACGCTATCGCTTTGCCCAACCTACAAAACTGCCTGTCTGCGATGTCTGTGGCCAGATGCGCAGGGGCGGGTGTTTCCCGCTACGGGTAGCGCCGCGGCACATGCGGAAACAGGCCCAGGTATTTCCGCGTCCACCAGTTGCCGCTGGCCTTACGCTGTTGCGGCGTGGTGAAATGGTATTCCCAGGCGGGAACGCGCAGATAACGCGGTGGCCGCTCGGGAAAGGGGTTGTCTTTCAGTAGTGCCAGCACCGTGGGCGAGCCGCGCAGCAGGGCATCCATGAAGCCGTTGAACCATTCCTTGTTCCACCGCGCCTGTGACGGCACGAACCAGATCATCCAGTCCAGCCGCGGCTGGTGCGGGACGATGAAGCGCGGCGCCTGGTCCAGGGCGCCGGGCTTGTAGCGGAAGGTGTAGGTTTTCCAGTGCTTGCCGTCATCGGAACCCTGAATTTCCAGCACCTGTTGCTGAACCTGCATGGTGGGAAATACATGGTAGTCCAGACCGAGGCCAAAGCCGTTGGTGTAGCCGGTGATTTTTGCCAGTGGCCGGGGCGCGCTCCAGTGGAAATTGGACCAGGCGAACACGGTCAGGCTGGAGACGATGATCAGCGGGCTGACGACCGCCAGCAGGCCGCGTTCGAGAGCGGGCAATGGCGCCGCGGGCGCGCTGTCGTTCGACTTGCCGAAACGGCTCAGCCAGGGCAGCCATTTATGCAGGAAGCGATCATCCAGCAGGAACAGGCACAGAACGATGGTCAGCAGGTTGATGAAATTGTGGTTGCTGCTGGCGATGATCAGGGTCTGCATGAGGATGGTTACGCCCGCGGCAAACAGCCGGAACGGGCGCGGCAGAAAAATGAAAAAGGGCACGATCAGCTCGGAGAACAGCGCCAGCACGGTGCCGCCGGTGAGCATCCATTCCGGCAGATGATGAAAATACCAGGAGCCCACATGGGGCAGCGGCTGGGTCTCGAAATAGTATTTCAGCGTGGTCAGGCTGGACCAGGCCTCGTCGCCGCTGGACAGTTTGGATACGCCGGACATGAAGCGCAGGCGGAACAGCAGCCAGTGAAACATGAACACCAGCAGGCGATTGGGGCCGCTGGTGAGGAAGATGGCCAGGAAACCGGATTCCAGCAGCAGGGTATCCCACTGAAAATTTAGGAAAATCTGCCCGGCGTGGTAAAGCGACAGATACAGGATGAACAGCAGTATCAGTATCGGCCGCTGGCAGCGCCCCACCAGCAACAACAGGGACAGGAAGCTGCCCAGCCAGGCCACGCCGCGCAACATCCAGTCGCTGCTGTTGAGCCAGAACAGATTGGGCATGCGCCACCAGGCGGCGGCGCCTTCGTGCTGCAGCCGGTAGTCGAGCAGATCCTGAAACGGAAGTATGCCGTCCGGCCCGGACAGCCCGGCAATCTGCAGCGCCAGCGAGGTAAAGGCGGCGAAATAGATCAGGCCCAGAGCGCGGATGAACAGCCTGCTGGCCAGGACAAAGTCACGATCTGGCTCGAACAGCCATGTCATCATGGATTTCATGCGCATATCCTCCGGGGAAAGGATACACTGGTTGTTCGCGGGAGAAAAATAGCAGGGCGCAGTTCAGGCCGGTGGGGTGATAGTTTTGCCTTGGGCTTCAGGAGTCTCCGGCAGCGTGGACGGAGACCGGAACAAAAAATCCCGCAGCCCTACAGCCTCAAGCCTCCAGCCTAAAAAACTAAATCTGCTCCCGCGTCGCGTTGAACGTCACATCCGGCCAGCGTTCCTGCGCCAGTTGCAGGTTGACCGGTGAGGGCGCGAGGTAGACCAGTTCGCCGGCGTGGTCGATGCCCAGATTGGCTTCGTTCTTGCGCTTGAAGTCGTCGAGCATTTTCGGGTCGTCGCAGCTCACCCAGCGCGCGGTGCGTACGGGTACGGTATCGAAAGAGCTGTCCACCTTGTATTCGGTTTTCAGGCGCGAGGCCACCACGTCGAATTGCAGCATCCCCACTGCGCCCAGTATCACATCATTTGATATCAGCGGGCGGAATACCTGGGTCGCGCCTTCTTCGCAGAGCTGGTCAAGGCCCTTGTTCAGCGCCTTGGCCTTGAGCGGGTCGCGCAGGTTGACACGGCGGAAAATCTCCGGCGCAAAGTTGGGGATGCCGGTGAACTTCAGGTTTTCGCCTTCGGTCATGGTATCGCCGATGCGGATGGTGCCGTGATTGTGCAGGCCGATGATGTCGCCGGGGAAAGCCTGGTCCACATGGCTGCGGTCGGCGGCCATGAAGGTCAGCGCGTCGGTTTTGATGTCTTTGCCGATGCGCACATGGCGCAGTTTCATGCCGCCCCTGTAAGTGCCGGAAACCACGCGCATAAAGGCGATGCGGTCGCGGTGTTTGGGGTCCATGTTGGCCTGGATCTTGAACACGAAGCCGCTGAATTTCGGTTCCACGGGCTCCACGTCGCGCTCCACGGAGGCGTAGGGCTGCGGCGCAGGTGCGTTTTCCACAAAGGAATCCAGCATCTGGGTGACGCCGAAATTGGCCAGCGCGGTGCCGAAGAATACCGGCGACAGTTCGCCCGCCAGATACATTTCCGCGTCGAATTCATTGCTGGCTCCGCGCACCAGTTCGATTTCCTCGCGCAGTTTCTTGGCGCCATCACCGATGGCCTCGTCCAGCTCCGGGTTGTCCAGTCCTTCGATCACGCGGCCGCTGCCGTCGGCGTTGCGTTCGTACAGGTAGACGCGGTCTTCGTACAGGTGATAGATGCCGCGGAAGCTTTTGCCCATGCCCACCGGCCAGGTGATCGGCGCGCACAGGATATTCAGCACCGTTTCCACCTCGTCCAGCAGTTCGATGGGTTCCTTGCCCTCGCGGTCGAGCTTGTTGATGAAGGTATAAATGGGGGTGTCGCGCAGGCGGCACACGTCCATCAGCTTGATAGTGCGTTCCTCCACGCCCTTGGCCACGTCGATGACCATCAGCGCCGAATCCACGGCGGTGAGCACGCGGTAGGTGTCTTCGGAAAAATCGGCGTGACCGGGGGTGTCCAGCAGATTGACGATGCGCTCGTTGTAGGGAAACTGCATCACCGACGAGGTGACCGAAATGCCGCGCTCCTGCTCCATCGCCATCCAGTCCGACGCCGCGAAAGCGCCGGTCTTCTTCGCCTTCACCGTGCCTGCTTTCTGGATCAGACCGCCGAACAGCAGCAGCTTTTCCGTCAGCGTGGTCTTGCCCGCGTCCGGGTGCGAAATAATGGCGAAGGTGCGCCGCTTGGTGACTTCTTCCTGCAAAGGCATGGCGATGATGGTTGAGGTAAAACGGGCGCGGATTATACCTGTACCTGTGGGTTGAAAACAGGAAGCCGGAGCCATACAATTAGCACATAATATGTGCGCACGGAATAAGGAAAATGAACATCACATTGTCTATCGACGAGAAAACGGTGGAAAAGGCAAGAAAAATGGCCGCCGCCATGGGTAAAAGCCTGAACCAGTTGATTCGCGAAGATCTGGAGCGTCTGACCCGCAAGGAGCAGATTGAGGCGGACTGGCGCGAGTTCGAATCGCTGGCCGGGCAGGGGCATTCACGCGGTTGGCGGTTCGATCGGGACGAGCTGCATGAAAGAACGTAGTTTTCTCGATACCAACGTCCTTGTTTACACCGATGATGCGGATAGCCCGAAGAAACAGCAAAGGGCGCTGAGCCTTATTGAGCAGGGTTGGCGTTCTCAAAATCTGGTGCTGTCCACGCAGGTTTTGCAGGAGTATTTCTCGGCGGCAACGCGCAAGCTGGGTGTATCCGCCGAGGCTGCACAGAGGAAAATCCAACTCCTGGCGCGACTGGAAATCGCCAGCATTGCGCATGAAGATATTGTGCTGGCGATTGATATTTACCGCCTGTATCGCTTGTCATTATGGGATTCCCTGATTGTGCGCATGGCGCAGAAAACAGATTGTCCGGTGCTCTACAGCGAGGATATGAATGCGGGACAGGTGATTGCAGGTGTTCGTATTATCAATCCATTTGCTGAATAAAGTCATGGGCCGTATGATGCGCGCCCCTTGTTACCGAGCTACGCCATGCACTCGCTATTCCTCAAACCCGGTCGCGAAAAATCTCTCAGGCGTCGTCACCCGTGGGTGTTTTCCGGCGCGGTTTCCCATGTGAAGGGTGAACCAGCGTCCGGTGAAACCGTGCGCGTGCTGGACAGCAACGGGCAATGTCTGGGGCTGGCGGCGTATTCACCCAGGTCGCAGATTGTTGCGCGGGTGTGGTCGTTTGACTGCAATCAAGTCATTGATGAGGCTTTTTTCAGGACGCGGTTGCAGCGGGCTATCAACCGGCGCCGTGACCTGTTGGACAGCGGCGCGACTAATGCCGCGCGGTTGGTGTTCTCCGAATCGGACGGGCTGCCGGGCGTGATTGTGGACCGGTTCAGCGAAGTGGTGGTGTGTCAGTTCCTGTCTGCCGGGGCGGAAAAATGGAAGGACGCTATTGTTTCCGCGTTGCGGGAATTGCTGGACGATGTGGCGTTCTATGAACGATCCGATACCAGCACGCGCGAAAAGGAAGGCCTGGAGAAACGCGCCGGACCGATTGCCGGCGAGATTCCCAGTTTCATAGAAATGACTGAAAACGGCGTGCGTTTTCAGGTGGATGTGCGCATCGGTCACAAGACCGGCTTTTATCTGGACCAGCGCGACAACCGCGCTGCGCTGGGCGCGGTGGCGCTGGGCTGCGATGTGCTGGATTGCTTTGCCTATCAGGGTGGCTTCGGTGTGACGGCGCTGGTCAATGGCGCAAGTTCAGTGACTTTCGTGGAGGCCTCCGAAGAGGCTCAGGCGGCAATCAGCCGCAATCTGACGCTGAATGACATCGCCGCCGGTCGCGCTGAACAGATCAGCGATGACGTGTTCAGGCGCCTGCGTCTGTTTCGTGACCAGGGCCGCAGTTTTGATCTGATCGTGC
>JALXFQ010000286.1 GCA_027067235.1 Gammaproteobacteria bacterium | reverse complement strand
TTTCAGCTCCGCCAGCGAGCGGATCATGGCGTCGGAATCGCGGGTTTTGCGCCCGCGCCGGCGGCGCTGCATGACTTTTTCGCCGTATAGCTGCTTTTCGGTGATGACGGAAATGGCGGGCTGATCCAGCAGCAGGCCGTTGTCCATGCGCGCCATGGTGATGCCGAAGCCGGTATCGGTATCGACAAAGGTTTTCCAGTCGGCTACCGGCGCCGGGTGCAGGCCGTTGTCGCCCAGCACCTGCTGCAGTACTTCGCGCCGGCCCGGCGATTCGGCTACCAGCAGCACGCGACCGTCAAAGCCCTGAACGTAGTTCACCAGTGGCGCATAGGGTTTTTCGTGCCTGTCCTGAATGGAAATCAGCGGCGGCGCGCCAACCGGGAAGGTACGTTTGCCGCCTTGTGCGGCATCCTGAAACACGTCCATGCTGACGCGGGCATGGGGGGCGATGTAGTCGTGCAGTTCTGATGCCTGCAGAAACAGTTCCTGCGGCGGCAGGGCGGGCCGGTCGGGGTCAAGTCTGGCCATGTCATAGCGTTCGCTGGCGTCGCTGAACCAGTCCGCCGCGGCGGGCTCCAGGCCTTTTTCCGTTACCAACAGCGTATTGGCGGGCGTGTAATCAAACAGTGTGGCGGTGTTCTCCATGAACAGCGGTATATAGAACTCCAGACCACCGGGCAGATTGCCCTTGCTGATCTGGCTGTACAGCGCGGACGCTTGCGGGTCGCCCTCGAAACGCTGGCGGAAGTTTTGGCGGAAGCGCTTGATGGCTGCGTCCGTGGTTTCGTATTCACGCGCCGGTAACAGGCGTATTTCCTCCACTTTGCTGGTGGAAAGCTGGGTTTCCGGGTCGAAGCTGCGGATGCTGTCCACCTCGTCGCCAAACAGGTCGATGCGGTAAGGCTGCTCACTGCCGGCGGGGAACAGGTCGATGATGCCGCCGCGCACGGCAAATTCTCCCGGTTCCATGACCTGATTGACGTGGTCGTAGGAAGCCGCGGCCAGTTGCTGGCGCAAAGAGTCGATATCCAGTCGCTCGCCGCTTCGGATGATAAAGGTATGCGCGGCGATAAATTCGGCAGGCGCAGTGCGCAGCATCACCGCGGACAGCGGCGCGACAATGATGCCCTGTTTCAGTTCAGGCAGGCGGTAGAGAGTCAGCAGGCGCTGGGAGATAATCTCCTGATAGGGCGAAAAGGCGTCGTAGGGCAGGCATTCCCAGTCAGGGAAGGGCAGGATGGGCAGATCTGAGCCCGCCGCGTAGAAACGCAGCTCCTGTTCCATCTGCTGCGCCGAACGCGTGTCCAGGGTTATCAGTACCACGGGCCCGTCGTGGCTTTTCGCCGCCTGCACGGTTGCAAGTCCGCGAGAGCTTCCATACAGTCCGTCCCATCGGATTTTTTTACCGGGCGCGGGTAGCGGTGGAGCGAGCAAAGAATGCAGTTGGCGGGACATGATTGACAGGTGTTGGAAACGGGCGCGGATTGTAGCCCTTAACATGGAGCAAATGAAGGCGTGAGCGGCACGGAGGCAAAAGTCTGGGCCATCATTCCGGCGGCCGGCGCCGGTTCGCGCATGCACAGCGAACGCCCCAAACAATACCTGGAAATCGACGGCGAATATGTGCTGTCGCACACCCTGCGACGCCTGCTCACATATCCGCGCATTGACGGCGTCATGGTGGTGATTTCACCCGAGGACGAATACTGGCACACCTGGCAGCCGGATTTCCCGAAGCTCCTGGGCATTACCGCCGGCGGAGCGGAACGGGCGCATTCGGTACTCAATGGTCTGCACGCCCTGCGCAGCCACGAGCGGCCGCGGGATGGCGACTGGGTGCTGGTGCATGATGCAGCGCGACCCTGTTTGCGACACCAGGATATTGACCGCCTGCTGCGCGAAGTGACCGACCCGCAGGCGGGTGGCATACTGGCGTCGCCGGTGAGTGATACCATCAAACAGGCCGACCCGCAGCGCCGCATTGCCGCCACCGTGCCGAGAGAGCATCTGTGGCGGGCGCAGACGCCGCAGATGTTTGGCCTGAAGGCGCTCGCCGAGGCGCTGGAAAATGCTCTGATGAGAGGGCTGGCGGTGACCGACGAAGCCAGCGCCATCGAATATACCGGCGGCCGGCCGCAACTGGTGCCCGGGCATAGCGACAATATCAAGATCACCGTGCCGGGTGATCTGGATCTGGCGGCATTCATCCTGCGCCGCCAGCAACAGGAGAGCAAGCCATGAGAGTTGGACAGGGTTATGACGTGCACGCATTTGAGCGGGGGCGCCCGCTGGTGATCGGCGGGGTGCGTATCGACCATGATCGCGGCCTGGCCGGGCATTCCGATGCGGATGTGCTGCTGCATGCCATATGCGACGCCTGTCTGGGCGCGGCCGGACAGGGCGACATTGGCCGCCATTTTCCCGACAGTTCCGCCGAGTTCAGCAACATCGACAGCCGCATCCTGTTGCGGCGCGTGGCGCAGCTCTTGCTGGAAAACGGCTGGAGGCTGGCAAATCTGGACAGCGCCATTATTGCGGAGCAGCCCAGAATGTCGCCATACATTGCCGACATGGTGGAGAATATAGCGGTGGATCTGGGCGTTGCCGCCGATCGTATCAACGTGAAGGCGACAACCACGGAAAAACTGGGGTTTGCAGGACGCGGCGAGGGCATTGCGGCGCAGGCCGTAGTGCTGCTGGAGCCGGTGGACGCGCCTGAAACGGCTGCTTTTGGAACGGACGCGGATGTTTTTACGGATTAGCACATGACTGACAGCATGACTATTACCCGGCCAGACGACTGGCATTTGCATCTGCGCGATGGCGCTGCCATGGCATCGGTTGCGCGGCATACGGCCGAGCGCTTCGCCCGCGCCATTATCATGCCCAATCTGAAACCGCCGGTGACCACCACGGCACAGGCTCTGGCCTATCGCCAGCGCATACTCGACGCCTTGCCCGATGATACCGGTTTCGAGCCGCTGATGACGCTGTATCTGACCGACAATACCGAGCCCGCGGAAATTGCCCGCGCCTGCGAATCGGGCAAGGTGATGGCAGTGAAATATTACCCGGCCGGAGCCACCACCAACTCCGACGCTGGCGTCTCCCGTATCGAAAACACCTATGCCACGCTGGACGCCATGGCAGAGGCCGGCGTGCCGCTGCTGGTGCATGGCGAAGTGGTGGATGGGGACGTGGATGTATTCGATCGCGAAGCGGCTTTCATCGACCACGTGCTGTTGCCGCTGACGCGGCGTTTTGAGCGGCTGAAAATCGTGTTCGAACATATCACCACCAGTCAGGCGGTGGATTTCGTGCTGGACGCTTCGGAGCGGGTGGCGGCCACCATTACGCCGCAGCATTTGCTGCTCAACCGCAATGCCCTGTTCAGTGGTGGCCTGCGGCCGCATCACTACTGCCTGCCGGTATTGAAACGCGAGCGGCATCGTCAGGCGCTGCTGGATGTGGCCATATCCGGCAGCCCGAAATTCTTCCTCGGCACGGACAGCGCACCCCATGCCCGCGCAGCCAAGCAAAGCGCCTGTGGCTGCGCCGGCATCTACAGCGCCCACGCCGCCATCGAGCTGTATGCCGAAATATTCGACCAGGCCGGCGCGCTGGACCAGCTTGAAGGCTTTGCCTCGCACCACGGACCCGATTTCTACGGCCTGCCGCGCAACAGCGGAACGCTTACGCTGCGGCGTGAGGAGTGGCAAGCGCCAGCCAGCTATGATTTTGGCGATGACACTGTTGTGCCCCTGCGCGCCGGGCAGTCCCTGCATTGGCGCATACAGGCGTAAAGCCGACGGCAGCTCTGTTTATCCCACCTGTTATCCCGTTTGCGCCTTGCGCCGGGAAATGGTCCATACGCCGCCAATCACCAGCGCCACGCCGGCGAGCTGAAGCGGTGTGATCGGCTCGTCCAGCAGCCAGTTTGCCATTACCAGCGTAGCGATGGGACCGAGTCCGGAAATGATCGACGCCTGCTCGCTGCCCAGCCGCCTGAGACCGGCCGCCATCAGAAACGACGGCAGTACGGTGGAAAAAACGGCAATCACCAGCGCCAGTTTGTACACCGCCGGTTCCAGTGTTGTGATGGCGTCCAGCGGCTGCGTGAGCGCAAAATGGATCACTATGGCGGCGCTGGAAACCAGCATGGTCAGGGCGGTAAAGCGCACCGAGCCGATGTTGCGCATCATCGCGTGGCTGCCGATGACAAACAGCGAAAAAGCGAAAGCGCTGGCGAACACCAGCAGGCCGCCCAGCGCCAGATTGCTGCCCACGCCGATGCTGGCGGCAAAAACGATGGCAATACCGGCGTAGCTCAGGGCCAGTGCCAGCCACACGGCTTTGCCGATGGTTTTGCGGTAGAACAGGGCCGACAGTATCACCACCATGGACGGGTAGAGATACAGAATCATGCGCTCCAGGCCCACGGGAATATACAGCAAACCGGTCAAATCCAGCCACGAGGCCAGATAGTAGCCGGTCAGGCCCAGTGCTATCAACGGCGCCATGCGCACACCCTGCAGGGCGCCACGCCCGGTACCGGTCAGCCACACAAGGGCGATCACATAGAACGGTGCGGACAGCAGCATGCGCAGGGTCATCAGGGTAACCGGATCGACCCGCTGGTGGTCGCCGTAGGCCAGCTTGATGAAGACGCCCTTGGAGGCGAAACCAAGCGCGCCGATGATGACAAAAATCAAAGCAGTGTTCGTGGTGATGGTTTTGTGGTTCATGTCCTTGTTGCCAGTGGCGGACAGAACGCGGTTTTAGCAGTGCGGGGCTTCGAACTCGGGAACCGGGGCAGTGCGGTAAACCGCGTCTGCCCGGGATGATTGTGAAGTCAATGGGAGCAGACTGCCGGAGCGGTTAGCGCCAGCAGCCAGAGCTTGTCCTGATGATGGATAGGAATACGTCTCATGTGCCACAAGACTAGTCGCGACCGGTGGTAAAATCAACCGCATCGGCAGTCTTTTCAGCGGGACGATCCGCAGTGCGAAATGTGAGGTTTGTCACATTTGCCGGTGGACATGGGGTTATAATCAGGCGGGCATGAAGAACAATAACATCTCCCTGCTGCAGATTTCTGACTTCCACCTGTTCTCCGATCCTGCGGGTGAATTGATGGGCTTGAACACCGGCGACGCGCTCGG
>JALXFQ010000285.1 GCA_027067235.1 Gammaproteobacteria bacterium | reverse complement strand
GCCTCAGTCGCCTTTATTGCCGGTCTTGTTGCCAATCCGGGAGAAATGACATGCACGAAGCACTTCTGGCGTAGAAGATGTCGAGTAATCCGACTTGTGATTCGCCTCCCCGGCCTGAACCGGACTTTTCCTCTCCAACTGGTCAAAACCCAGCATTTGCGACCAGTCCAGCGTTATTTTGTTATCTGCCATGCGGTTTCTCCTCTTTGCTGACTTTATTGGCGCAGACAATTATAGCCTCAACATCGAAACCAAATCTATTTAAGGCGCTGACAGGCAGGACTGATATCCTTTCAACCCTGCCAAAGCGCGCGCCAATACGCGTTCAGTGTCCGCGCCACCATACCTTCGGCGCGGAACAGGGTCTCAAAACGCCGCCGACCGGCCTCGCCCATGCGGGCGCGTAGCGCAGCATCGCCGACCAGTTGGTCAATGCGGCGCGTCAGCTCCTGCGCTTCTCCAGACCCGACGAGATAACCGTTTTCGCCGTGCCTGACAGCCTCGGATACGCCGCCCACATCACTGGCAACAATGGGCAGGCCGCAGCGCATGGCTTCGAGGATGCTGATGGGCAGGCCCTCCCAGCGGGATGCGAGCACGAACAAATGCACCTGCGCCAGAAGCTCGGGGACATCGGCCACTTCTCCATGGAAACGGAGCCGGTCTGTAACGCCTGTGGTTGTCGCCAACGTCCGGACAGCCTCCAGACCAGGACCATCGCCGACCAGATGAACATGAATCTGGCTGCCCAGTGTCGCCACGGCGGAAATCAGGGTGGCATGATCTTTCTGCGGAACGAATCTCGCCACCATGATGATGTTAACCGTACCGGCGGCGTCCGGACGGGCGCGCCGGGGATCGTCGGCGAGACCGTTGTGTATGCAGAACAGCTGGTCTGCCCGCGCCACGTGTTTTTTCAGCGCCAGCTGTTTATCATACGCGCTGACGGTAATAATCGCATCCGTCCTGCGCGCCAGATAGCGCTCCACCGGTAAACTGTAAGCGCGCTGTTTCCAGCCGATACCCGGAGCAAATGGCCAGCCGTGGGCGGTAAAAACAGTTTTGACACCCTGGCGGCTGGCGGCAAGCCGGGCCAGTACACCGGCCTTGGATGAATGCGCATGCACCATATTCGGCTTCCACTGTCTGATCAGAGCCACCAGCCCCCGGTAAGCGCGAAGATCCTGCAGCGGTCGCAACGGACGCTTGAGCTGTGGAATAATATGCACTGGGATAGAATATTCTTTGCAGACTTCGGTGAGAAACCCGGCCTTTCCCACGCTGAGAGCCAGATCAAAATTTGACCGATAACATTCCGAGGACAGTAACTCTGCAATATGCTTAGGCGCGCCGGCGCGGTCTGCGTTGGTGGAGACCAGCAGGACTTTCGGTCGCTCACTCAACCAGTTCGTCCAGCTCGCCGTCCATGTGCAGTTCGGTCAGTTCCGCGAAGCTGCCGATCCAGCGCCCGTCGACGGTGATTTGCGGGACGCTGCGGGCGCCGTTGGTAACTTTGACAAACTCGGCCATGAGTGATCGATCACTATCAATACGCGCCTCGTCATAGGGGATGCCCCATTTTTTCAGCAGGGTTTTGGTTTTCTCGCACATGGGGCAAATGCCGGTGCTGTAGAGTTTTACTCTGGCCAAATCACAGTTCCCTCGCTAATTCGCCGAAATCACCCCTGCAGCCGGGAAATATCCGCCACGCGCAAAAACAAATCGCCGAGCTGTTTCAGCAGCGCGAGACGATTGGCACGCAGTTTGTCGTCTTCCACATTCACCATGACGGCGTCGAAAAAAGCGTCCACGGGTTCGCGCAGGGCGGCGAGTTTTTCCAGCGCGGCGGCGTAGTCGCCGGATTCGAACAGGGGAGCCAGTTCCTGCTGAAGCGCGACGACCTGTTCGTGCAGGCGTTTTTCCTGCGTCTCCGTCAGCAGCCTTTCGTCCACTTTTGCGGGAATGTCGTCACTGGATTTTTTCAGGATATTGGCGATGCGCTTATTGGCGGCGGCCAGCGCCTCGGCTTCGGGCAATTCGCGGAAAGCGGCCACGGCGCGTACGCGACGGTCGATGTCCAGCGGTTCGCCCGGCTTGAGGCTGAGTACCGCATTGATCGTATCGGAATCCAGCCCCTCGTCGGCATACCAGGCCGGCAGGCGTTCGAGAATGTAGTCCAGCACAGCGTTGCTGTCGGCATTTTCAAACGGGCGGCCCGCCTTGCGCAACAGTTCGCGCAGGTCGATGGGCAGTTGCTTTTCGATAATGATGCGCAACAGCCCCAGCGCGGCGCGGCGCAGGGCATAGGGGTCCTTGGTTCCGGTGGGCAGTTCGCCGGTGGAGAAAATGCCCGCCAGCGTGTCGATCTTGTCGGCAATGGCCAGCGCCTGACCAGCGCCGGATTGCGGCAGGCTGTCGCCGGCAAAGCGCGGCCAGTATTGCTCCTCGATGGCCTGGGCCACTTCACCCGGCTCGCCGTCGTTGGCGGCGTAGTAACGCCCCATGATGCCCTGCAGCTCGGGGAATTCGCCCACCATGTCGGATACCAGATCAGCCTTGGCCAGCAGCGCGGCGCGGCGGGCGTTGTCCACATCGGCGCCAATCCACTCGGCCACGGTAGCAGCAATACTTTTCACCCGTTTCGCCTTGTCCAGCACCGAGCCAAGCTTCTTGTGGAACAGAATGCTGTCCAGTTTGTCCACCCGGCTTTCCAGAGTCTGCTTGCGGTCGGTGTCCCAGAAAAAGCGCGCGTCAGACAGGCGCGCATTGAGCACCCGCTCGTTGCCAGCCACGACAGCAGCGGGGTCTTTGCTTTTAATGTTGGCTACGGTGATGAAATGCGGCATGAGTTTGCCGTCGCCGTCGACAACGGGGAAATACTTCTGGTGATCCTGCATGTAGGAAATCAGCGCTTCCTGAGGCACTTCGAGATAGTCGGGGTCGAAATCGCCCAGCAGCGGAACAGGATATTCAACCAGAGAGGTGACTTCATCCAGCAGGGCGTCGTCGATAACCGCCTTGCCATTCGCTCCGCGCGCCAGTTCGCGGGATTCTGTGGCAATGCGGTTGCGGCGTTCGGAGAAATCGGCGGCCACGAAGCCCTGTTCTTGCAGCGGCGTGGGGTAATCATCGGCGCTGGCCAGTGTGATGGCTCCCGGCGCGTGAAAGCGATGCCCGAAGGTCTGGTTGCCCGACTTTACCGACAGCATTTGCGCGTCGATCACGTCGCTGCCCTGCATCAGCACCAGCCAGTGCACCGGGCGCACGAATTCGGCATCCAGATCGCCCCAGCGCATGCGCCTGGGAATGGGCAGTTTCTTCACCGCCGCATCCAGCAAATCGGGGATCAGTTCGGTGGCGGGTTTACCTGGCACGGTGGTTTTGAACGCCAGGCACTCACCTTTGGGCGTCTCCACCCGGCCCAGCTCGTCCACGGTTACGCCACAGGAGCGGGCGAAGCCTTCGGCAGCCTTTGTTGGCTTGCCGTCAGCGTCAAAAGCGGCGACCAGCGCCGGGCCTTTGCGCTCGACAACCTGGTCTGGCTGAGCGAGACGCACATCGGCCACTTTCACCGCCAGACGGCGCGGCGTCGCGAACAGCGCCATTTCGCCAGCATCCACCAATCGCGCTTCCGTCAGCGCCGCCATCAGGTTGTCGCCCAGTGATTGCGACAAAGTTTTCAACGCCTTCGGCGGCAGTTCCTCGGTGCCGATTTCCACCAGCAGGGTTTTCGTGTCGCTCATGCCGCGGCCTCCTGCTGCTTGCCTTTGGGAAAGCCCAGGGCCTCGCGCCGGTCGTAATAGGCCTGCGCCACCGCTTTGGCCATGGCCCGCACGCGGCCGATATAACGGGCGCGCTCGGTCACGGAAATGGCGTGGCGGGCGTCCAGCAGGTTGAAGGCGTGGGAGGCTTTCAGCACCTGCTCATAGGCGGGCAGCGGCAGTTCTTTGTCCATCAGTTCAAAGCATTGCTTCTCGCACTGGTCGAAGGTGGCCAGTTGCCAGTCCACATCGGCATATTCGAAGTTGTAGGCCGACTGCTCCACCTCGTTCTGGTGAAACACGTCGCCGTAGGTGAATTCTTCGTTCCATTGCAGCTCGAACAGCGAATCCTTGCCCTGCAGGTACATGCAGATGCGCTCCAGCCCGTAGGTAATCTCGCCGGTGACCGGGCGGCAGTCCAGCCCGCCGATCTGCTGAAAATAGGTGAACTGGGTCACTTCCATGCCGTTGAGCCAGACCTCCCAGCCCAGACCCCAGGCGCCCAGTGTGGGCGATTCCCAATTGTCTTCAACAAAACGCACGTCATTGACGAGCAGGTCGATACCCAGCGCCGTGAGCGAATCCAGATACAACTGCTGAATCTCCTTTGGCGAGGGCTTCAGCACCACCTGAAACTGGTAATAATGCTGCAGGCGGTTGGGGTTCTCACCGTAACGCCCGTCGGTGGGGCGGCGGCACGGCTGCACATAGGCCGCGCGCATGGGCTCCGGCCCGATGGCGCCGAGAAACGTCGCCGGATGGAAGGTACCCGCGCCCATTTCCATGTCGTAAGGCTGCATCACCATGCAACCCTGCTCCGCCCAGTATTGCTGCAGGCGGAAAATCAGTTCCTGAAAGTTCAATGTGAAAAACCGGATTGCCAAAGGGAATGGCGCGGATTATAACGGCCGGAGAGACAAGTTTATACGGCTTTCGGGCCGGAAGCAGCCTGCCACCGGGGCAGCTGGCATAGCGCTGCTAGCGGGACAACACGATATTCAGGTTCTTTTCGATGCTGGCGGCGCGGTCAAGGAAGCTCCGCGTGCGTGTTTTCGGGTTGTTGCGCGCCGGACTGGGCAGGCTGGCGGCCAGTTCAGCCGCCTCGCGGGCGCTGAGCTGATCCAGCCGCTTGCGCCAGTAATAGCGCGCGGCGGCAGCGACGCCAAACACGCCCTTGCCCAGCTGCGCGTCATTGAGATAGATCTCCAGTATGCGCTGCTTGCCCAGTTTGCTTTCCATCACTTTGGTCAGCACCAGTTCATGCCATTTACGCAGGAAAGTGCGGTCGGCAGTGAGAAACATGTTCTTGGCGGTCTGCTGGGAAATGGTGCTGGCGCCATATTTGAACGCCTTGTGCTTGATATTGGCCTGGATGGCGTGACGCAGCGCCTGCCAGTCCACGCCG
>JALXFQ010000284.1 GCA_027067235.1 Gammaproteobacteria bacterium | reverse complement strand
CTGGTCAACGGCCACATGCAACCCCATCAGCAGCTGGAGCAGGAACTGGCGGCGTTCGTGGGCGCGCAATCGGCGCTGCTGTTTTCCACCGGCTACATGGCCAATATTGGTGTGGTCACGGCCCTGGTCGGCCGCGGCGGAGCCGTGTTCGAAGACCGGCTGAATCATGCCTCACTGATCGACGCCGGCCTGCTGTCGCGGGCGAAATTCGTGCGCTACGCACATTCCAACATGGCCGCGCTGGACAAAAGCCTGGGCGCATCGAATGCTGAGCACAAGCTGATCGTCACCGATGGCGTATTCAGCATGGATGGTGATCTGGCGCGCGTTCCAGAGCTGATTGCTCTGGCGCGTAAACATGGCGCGTTGCTGCTGGTGGATGACGCCCATGGCCTTGGCGTACTCGGTGAACATGGCGCCGGCAGCCTGGAACACTTCGGCGTGCAGGACGATGACCCGGTGATTCTCATGGGAACACTGGGCAAGGCGTTTGGCGTGTTTGGCGCGTTCGTTGCCGGGCCGACGGCATTGACCGATCTGCTGATACAACAGGCCAGAACCTATATCTACACCACGGCTTTGCCGCCGGCGCTGGCCGAGGCGCTGCGCGCCAGTTTGAACATCATTCGCCACGAACCCGAACGTCGCCGGCAGTTGTCCGCTCTGGTGGCGCAGTTTCGCCAGGGCGCGAAACATATCGGCCTTGAGTTGCTGCCTTCGGCAACGCCCATACAGCCGCTGCGGGTGGGCGCGGCGCAGCGCGCCACGCAGATGAGCGAGGCGCTGCTGGAAAAAGATGTGCTGGTGACAGCAATCAGGCCGCCGACCGTTCCAGCCGGTACTTCCCGCTTGCGCATTACCCTGAGCGCCGCTCACTCGACCGATCAGGTCGAAGCGCTGTTGCGCGCGCTGGCCGAGGTGTGTCAATGAAACGCTCGATGGAAAACCGCCTGCTGTTTGTCCATGGCTGGGGGCTGGATTCCGGCCTGGCCCGGGTGCTGTTCTCTGAAATGCAGTCTCCGGCCCCGGCCGCCGGGGTTGATCTGCCCGGTTACGGCAATGCACCGATGATCGAGGACTATACCTTGGACAACATGGCGAAAACGGTGCTGGAAAAGGTTGACCGGCCGGTGACCCTGGTGGGCTGGTCGCTGGGCGGCCTGATCGCGGCCTGGGCCACGATTCTGTTTCCCGAACGGGTGTCGCGGCTGGTATTGATTAACGCTACGCCCTGTTTCGTCGAAAAGAAACGCTGGCATTGCGGCATGCAGAAAAAAATATTTCATCAGTTCGCCAAAAGCGCCGAAAATGACATGGAAGCCACGCGCAAGCGCTTTCTGTCTTTGCAGTTTCCGGCGGGTTCGGATCCGCGCGAGGGGCTGCGCCAGTTGCATGCCTATCTCAGGCATTCGCCGGCGCCCCACACCGATGCGCTGGACAAGGGCCTGGAGTTGCTGGCCTTTGCCGACATACGCTATCGTTTGCTGGAGATTTCCTGTCCGACGCTGATTCTGCACGGCAGCGGCGACCGCCTGGTGCCGGAATGCGCCGCACGGGAATTCCACAGTGAAATCGAGGGTTCCAGGCTGGATTTCATCGACCATGGCGGCCATGCGCCCTTTCTGACCCGACCACGGCATACCGCCGGATTGATCGATGCCTTCCTCGCCAGCCGCTGACAAGCCCGTCGCAGCCCTGGACAGGGCGGCAGTGAGACAGGCGTTTGAACGCGCTGTCGCGAGCTATGATGCCGCCGCCGTGTTGCAGCGCAGGGTGGCGGATGAGTTGCTCGAACGGCTGGATTTCATGTCGCTGAAACCGCGGCGCATACTGGATCTGGGATGCGGCACGGGTTATTGCGCCAGAGCCCTGCAAAAGCGCTATGGCAAGGCCCGCGTATTCGGCCTCGATCTGGCCCATGGCATGACCTGTGTGGCGAAAAAACGCGCTGGCTGGCGTGGGCGCCAGCATTTTGCCTGCGGCGACGCCGAAACCCTGCCGTTCGCCAGCGGCAGCTTCGATCTTGTGCTGTCCAGTCTGGCGCTGCAATGGTGTCAGCCAGACCCGGCTTTTGGCGAAATGGCGCGCATACTCAAGCCGGGTGGCGTTTTGCTGTTTGCCAGTTTCGGGCCGGATACGCTGATGGAGCTGCGCCAGGCCTGGAAAGACGTGGATGACGGCACTCATGTGCATGATTTTATTGACATGCATGACCTCGGCGACGCCATGCTGCGCGCCGGTCTGGCCGACCCGGTTGTGGATATGGACAAGTTGATCGTGACTTATCCCGATGTCACCGGCTTGCTGCGAGATCTGAAAGCCATTGGCGCCAGCAATGCCGCCGCAAGCCGGCCCAGAACGCTCACCGGTCGCGAACATTTCCGGCGTCTGCACGCCGCCTACGAAAAGTTTCGTAACCAGCAGGGTAATCTGCCAGCGACTTATGAAGTGGTGTACGGTCATGCGCTGGCGGCGCCCGGGCCGGACAGGCAGTTCGTGGAATTTTCCCCATGAGCCGGGGATATTTCATCACCGGCACCGATACCGGCATTGGCAAGACCTGGGTCGCTGCCGCGCTCATCCGCGCCCTGGTCAGGCGGGGCGAGAGCGTGGTCGGCATGAAGCCCGTGGCCAGCGGCGATGTCGGGCGTTCCCGCGACGCGGAGCAGTTGATTCGTGCCTCCAATGTGGAAGCCGATTACGATGATATCAACCCCTATCTGTTTGCCGAACCGGTTTCGCCACATCTGGCGGCAAGGCAGGCGCAAACGCCTGTCGAGCTTGCGCTGATAGCGGAGCGTTACCGGCGGCTGGCGCAACAAGCCGATGTGGTCATCGTCGAGGGTGTCGGCGGCTGGCTGGCGCCGCTGACCGAAACCCGGAGCGTTCAGGCGCTGGCGCTGAAACTGGGCTTACCCGTGATACTGGTGGTGGGTATGCGTCTGGGCTGTCTCAATCACGCCCTGCTTGCCGAACAGGCCATACGCCAGTCAGGCGCCAGACTGGTGGCTTGGGTGGCCAATTGCATCGACCCCGACATGCTGCGCCTGGAAGAGAATATCGCCACCCTGGAGCGAGGCATGGCCGCGCCTTTGCTGGCGACAGTAGACGGCGGTGACGCCGAACCGGATTTCGCGCTGGAACGGCTGGGCTGATCGGCTCGCAGAGTTGCCCGTCGCCGTTGGGCGGGTTATTGTCAGGGTTTCAGAATTATTCGACAGGGAGCCCTATGGTCAGTTTGCAACCCCCCGTTTGTGAATTCGGTAAGCCTGCAGTGGATTTTTCCCTGCCCGGCGTGGATGGGAAAACATGGACTCTGGAAGAAGCCCGGGGGCCTAACGGTCTGCTGGTCATGTTTATCTGTAATCACTGCCCCTATGTGAAATCCATTCGCGACCGTCTGGTGCGGGATACCACGGATTTGATGAAGCTGGGCGTGAACAGCATCGCCATCATGTCCAATGACCCGAAAGAGTACGCAGAAGACTCATTCGACAACATGAAAAAAGTGGCCCGGGAATACGGTTTTCCGTTTCCCTATGTGATGGATAAAACCCAGGAAACGGCGAAGGCTTATGGTGCCGTCTGCACGCCGGACTTCTTTGGCTACAACAACAAGCTGGAACTGCAGTATCGCGGACGTCTGGACGCCAGCAGAAAGGAAGCGGCGCCGCAAGACGCGCGGCGGGACCTGTACGAGGCCATGAAACAGGTTGCCGAGACAGGGCAGGGTCCGGAACAGCAGATCGCGTCCATGGGTTGCTCGATTAAATGGAAAAGCTGACGGCTATTCAAGAGCTTCCATCTGATAGTTAAAGTTCTGCGGCTGGTGGCGGCCTGTTGTGTATGGCTGCCCAAGCAGTTTTTAGTTGCTGTTGCCGTGAAGCTGGGGGAGAATACCCGCCCGCAAAAAGGGGATGAAGCGCCCACAGAACAGGTAGAATAACGGGCCGATAGTATGCCGGGCCGGCTGTCGCGAGACCAGCGGGCCAGTGAAATTTTCTTAAACTTACAAGGTATGAGGGTAAATCAATGACTGGAAACCCCCAGGCAAACACAGGCCGTCGTGTGCTGGCCAACGCCATTCGCGCTCTGGCGATGGACGCGGTACAGAAAGCCAACTCCGGGCATCCGGGTGCGCCCATGGGCATGGCCGATATTGCGGAAGTGCTGTACAACGATTACATGCAGCATAATCCGGCCAACCCGAAATGGGTTAATCGCGATCGCTTCATCATGTCCAATGGCCACGGTTCCATGCTGCCGTATTCGGTCCTGCATCTGACCGGCTACGACCTGTCCCTGGAAGACCTGAAAAATTTCCGTCAACTGCATTCCAAGACGCCCGGGCACCCGGAATACGGCTATGCGCCGGGCATTGAGACCACCACGGGGCCGCTGGGCCAGGGTATTACCAACGGCGTCGGCATGGCCATCGCCGAGAAATCGCTGGCGGCCCATTTCAATCGCGACGGTTTCGATATCGTGGATCACCATACCTATGTATTCCTCGGTGACGGCTGCCTGATGGAAGGTATCTCCCACGAATCCTGCTCCATTGCCGGCACCCTGGGCCTGGGCAAGCTCATCGCGTTTTACGACGACAACAACATTTCCATCGACGGTGAGGTGGAAGGCTGGTTTAGCGATGATACGCCGAAGCGTTTTGAAGCCTACAACTGGCACGTCATCCGCGACGTAGACGGCCATGATGCCGACGCCATCAAGGCCGCCATCGAGGAAGCGCGCGCGCGCGTGGACAAGCCTTCCCTGATCTGCTGCAAGACGACCATCGGCTTCGGTTCGCCCAACAAGGGCGGCAAGGAAGAATGCCACGGCGCGCCACTGGGCGAAGATGAGATCGCCCTGACTCGTGAAGCGCTGGACTGGAAACACGGCCCGTTCGAAATTCCCGAGGAAATCTACGCCGGTTGGGACGCGCGTGAATCAGGCGCCAGGGCCGAGGCCGAATGGAACGCTTTGTTTGAAGCCTACAAGGCCACGCATCCCGAGCTGGCGGCCGAATTCGAACGCCGCATGGCGGGTGAACTGGTGGAAGGCTGGGAACAGAAAGCGGATGCTTTCATCAAGTCCGTGGCGGATAAAGGTGAGACCATTGCTTCGCGCAAGGCCTCGCAGAATGCCATCGAAGGTCTGAGCGGTTTTACCGATTTCATGGGCGGCTCCGCCGACCTGGCCGGCTCCAACCTGACCATCGTCTCCAACTCGGTGCCCATGCGTGCGCATACCCCGGACGCCAATTACATCAACTGGGGTGTACGTGAATTCGGCATGGCGGCAGCCATCAATGGCATTTCGCTGCACGGCGGCTTCGTACCTTATGGCGCGACCTTCCTGATGTTTTCGGAATACGCCCGCAACGCCCTGCGCATGGCAGCACTGATGCGTATTCAGCATATCGAAGTGTTTACCCACGATTCCATCGGCCTGGGCGAGGACGGCCCGACTCACCAGCCGGTGGAGCAGACCGCGACATTGCGCATGATCCCGCGCATGACCGTATGGCGCCCCTGTGACGCGGTGGAAACCGCCGTGGCCTGGAAGCGGGCCGTGCTGAAGAAGGAGGGTCCCACCTCGCTGATCCTGTCGCGCCAGAACCTGGCGCATCAGGATCGCACCGACGAGCAGATCGCCAACATCGAACGCGGCGGTTACATTCTGAAAGACACTGACGGTACGCCTGATGTCATCATTATCGCCACCGGTTCCGAAGTGGCCCTGGCCATGGACGCGGCTGCAGCGATTGCCGACAAAAAAGTGCGCGTGGTTTCCATGCCAGCCACTGATGTGTTCGACGCCCAGGACGAGGCCTATCGCGAATCGGTACTGCCGTCTTCGGTCAAGGCGCGCGTGGCTGTGGAAGCCGGCGTAACCAGCTTCTGGGGGCACTATGTCGGCCTGGAGGGTGCGGTGGTGGGCATCGACACCTTTGGTGAATCCGCACCGGCTGGCGAGCTGTTCAAGGAGTTCGGTTTCACGGTTGACAATGTGGTGGCCGCGGTCAACAGCGTCGCCTGAAGCAAATTGCTCCCGCCCGGTCAACGGCGGGCGTTTCATTTATGATTTTTATGACATTGGAGAGAGAATATGACGATTAAAGTCGGTATTAACGGTTTTGGCCGTATCGGCCGCATGGTTTTCCGCGCCGTGGCGAAAGATTTTCCGGGCATCGAGATAGTCGGTATCAATGACCTGCTGGATCCCGAATATCTGGCCTATATGCTGAAATACGATTCGGTTCATGGCCGTTTCGACGGTGATGTTCAGGTGGATGGCAACAACTTCGTCATTGACGGCAAGAAGATTCGTCTTACCGCTGAACGCGACCCGGCTGATCTGGCCTGGGGCGACGTTGGCGCCGATCTGGTGATTGACAGCACCGGTTTCTTCCTGACCGAAGAAGGCTGTCAGAAGCACATCGATGCGGGCGCTAAGAAAGTTGTACAGAGTGCGCCTTCCAAAGACGGCACGCCGATGTTCGTGTATGGCGTCAACCACAATGCCTATGCCGGTCAGGCCATCGTTTCCGCCGCTTCCTGTACCACCAACTGCCTGGCGCCCATCGCCAAGGTCATCAACGACAACTGGGGGCTGAAGCGCGGCCTGATGACCACGGTTCACGCGGCCACCGCCACGCAGAAGACCGTCGATGGTCCGTCCGCGAAAGACTGGCGCGGCGGCCGCGGCATTCTCGACAACATCATTCCTTCCTCCACCGGCGCTGCCAAAGCCGTGGGCGTGGTGTTGCCGGAACTGAACGGCAAGCTGACCGGCATGGCCTTCCGCGTGCCAACGCCCGATATCTCGGTGGTCGATCTGACCGCCGAACTGGACAAGCCGGCCGATTATGCCGACATCTGCGCGGCCATGAAGGCAGCATCCGAAGGTGAAATGAAAGGTACTCTGGCCTATACCGAGGACGCCGTGGTATCCACCGACTTTCGTGGTATCAGCGCTTCTTCCATTTTTGACGCCAATGCCGGCATTGCGCTGGACAGCACATTCGTCAAACTGGTTTCGTGGTATGACAACGAGTACGGTTACACCTGTAACATGCTGCGTTTTGTCGAGCACGTCGCCAACAACTAGAAACCACGAGCGGGGCGGCCGTGAGCCGCTTCGCTTTTTTCTTGCTGCGGCAAAACAGGCCGGTGCGGAACAAGTTGCTGCTTGACTGTCCGGTCGATGTTTTTCGACAATAGCCGCTGTCGCAGAACACAAAGGAGTAGATCATGTCAGTGATCAAAATGACCGACCTGGATCTGGCGGGCAAGCGCGTACTCATACGCGAGGACCTGAATGTGCCGATCAAGGACGGCAAGGTTACTTCTGACAAGCGCATACGCGCGAGTCTTCCCACTATCAAGTTCGCCATGGACGCCGGCGCAAAAGTCATGTTGATGTCCCATCTCGGTCGCCCCACCGAAGGTGAGTATGACCCGGAATTTTCGCTCAAGCCCGTAGCGGACAAGCTGTCCAGCCTGCTGGGCGTCGATGTGGAGCTGAAGCAGGACTGGCTGAACGGTGTTGATCTGGAAAATGGTCAGGTCGTGTTGTGCGAGAATGTGCGATTCAACAAGGGCGAGAAGGCCAATGACGAATCATTGGCAAAAAAAATGGCCGCGCTCTGCGATATCTATGTCATGGATGCCTTCGGCACCGCGCACCGCGCCCAGGCCTCGACCTACGGGGTTGGCATGTTTGCGCCCATGGCCTGCGCCGGGCCTTTGCTGGCGGGAGAACTGGAAGCGCTGGGCAAGGCGCTGAATAACCCCGATCGTCCCATGGTGGCTATCGTTGGCGGTTCCAAGGTGTCCACCAAGCTGACCGTGTTGGACTCCCTGTCCAAAGTGGTCGATCAGTTGATTGTAGGCGGCGGTATTGCCAACACTTTCATCGCCGCAGAGGGCTACAATGTGGGCAAGTCGCTGTATGAACAGGATCTGATGGAAGAAGCCAGCCGTTTGCGCGCCGCGGCGCGGGAAAAAGGCGGCGATATTCCGGTGCCCACGGATGTGGTTACCGGCAAGGAGTTCTCCGAAACGGCTGTGGCGGAAACCAAAAAAGTCGAGGAGGTGGCTGACGACGACATGATTTTTGATATCGGGCCGGAAACGTCGCAAGTCTACGCCGACATACTGAAAAAAGCCGGCACCATCGTCTGGAATGGCCCGGTAGGCGTGTTCGAATTTGACCAGTTTGGCGAGGGCACGCGGGCACTGGGCATGGCCATCGCCGAATCCGACGCCTTTTCCATTGCTGGCGGCGGCGATACGCTGGCGGCGGTGGACAAATACGGTATCGCCGACAAGGTTTCCTATATCTCCACCGGCGGTGGCGCTTTCCTGGAATTCCTCGAAGGTAAAAAACTGCCGGCGGTCGCCATGCTGGAAGAACGGGCCAAGGGGTGATTTACTGACCCTGCTCCATGTTTAGACGAACCAAAATACTCGCCACGCTGGGTCCGGCTACGGACAGCGACAAGGTACTTGATGAAATTATCGAGGCGGGAGTGGATGTCGTTCGCATCAATTTTTCCCATGGCGATCACCAGGACCACAGGCGCCGCGCTGAATGGATTCGCAACCGGGCGCGCGCTTACGGTCACCAGGTTGGCGTTCTGGCCGACCTGCAGGGCCCCAAGATTCGCATAGCCCGGTTTGCCGATGGTCCGGTCGAGTTGAAGGAAGGCGACAGCTTTATTCTGGATACGCACATGGATGAGCGTGCAGGCACGCGCGAGCGGGTTGGCGTAGCCTACAAGGATTTGCCCGGCGATGTCAGTCGCGGTGATTGCCTGCTGCTGGATGACGGCCGTATTTCTCTGTGGGTGGAGGAATCCGATCCGGACAGGGGGATCATCGTCACCCGCGTGAAAATCGGCGGTATGCTGTCCGATTCCAAGGGCATCAACCGTATGGGCGGCGGCCTGTCAGCCAGCGCGCTGACCGACAAGGATCGGGAGGACATCCGGGCGGCGGCCGAAATTGACGCCGACTATCTGGCGGTATCTTTTGTGCGTACGGCGGATGATGTCCATGAAGCCCGCAAGTTGATGCGCGAGGCGGGCGGAGACGCCGGCATCGTGGCAAAGATAGAACGTCAGGAAGCGCTGGATGATCTGCCGAATATCATAGCAGCAGCGGACGTTGTCATGATTGCGCGTGGTGATCTGGGCGTGGAAATCGGCGATGCGGAACTGCCCGGCGTGCAGAAACGCATTGTGCATGAAGCCCGTTGCCTGAACAAGGTCGTCATTGTCGCCACCCAGATGATGGAGTCCATGATCACCAACCGCATGCCGACCCGCGCCGAGGTCATGGACGTGGCGAATTCGGTGCTGGACGGCACGGATGCCGTGATGCTTTCGGGGGAGACAGCGGTAGGCATTGATCCGGCCAACGTTATCAATACGGTCAGCCGCATATGTCTCGGCGCCGAAGCGCAGCCTGCGGCGCGTACTTCCGAACATCGCATGAGCATGGAATTCAGCCGTATCGACGAAGCCATCGCCATGGCGGCCATGTATGTGGCCAACCATACGGATATCCGGGCCATTGCCTGCATGACCGAATCAGGCTCGACCACTTTGTGGATGTCGCGAATTACCTCGGGCATTCCCATTTATGCGCTGACGCGTGACCCGCGCACGCGTCGCAAGGTGACTTTGTACCGCGGCGTCTATCCGGTCAGTTTCGATCCGGAATTTTCCGCAGATGACTGTCTGGAAATGAATCGTGAAGTAACCGATGAGCTGGTGCGCCGCAACGCCGCGCGCGCCGGCGATACGGTAATGATCACGCGCGGTGATGTCATGGGCGTGAAAGGCGGGACCAATTCGCTGAAAATCGTCAGTATTTAGCGGAAGATTGCATTTAACATTTTGAATTTACTACTGAAATAAACCACTAAGTTACAGGGGAAACATTATGGCACTTATATCCATGCGTCAATTGCTGGATCATGCAGCAGAAAACGATTACGGCATGCCGGCGTTCAATGTCAACAACATGGAACAGGTTCACGCCATCATGCAGGCGGCGGATGAGACCGATTCGCCAGTGATCATGCAGGGTTCCGCCGGCGCGCGTTCCTATGCGGGTGAGCCGTTCCTGCGTCATCTGATTACCGCGGCGACCGAAATGTATCCGCATATACCCATCGTCATGCACCAGGACCACGGCTCCGAGCCGGCGGTTTGTCTGCGTTCCATTCAATCCGGTTTTACCTCAGTGATGATGGACGGCTCGCTGATGCCCGACATGAAAACGCCTTCCAGTTTTGACTATAACGCGGACACGACGGCTGAAGTGGTGAAGTTTTCCCATGCCGGCGGCGTATCCGTCGAAGGCGAGCTGGGTTGTCTGGGTTCACTGGAGACCGGTGAAATGGGTGAAGAGGACGGTCATGGTGCCGAAGGCAAACTGGACATGGATATGCTGCTGACCGACGTGGAGGAGGCGGCCGAATTCGTCAAGCGCACCAATGTGGACGCTCTGGCCATTGCCATCGGTACATCCCATGGCGCCTACAAGTTTACCAAGCAGCCTACCGGCGACATTCTGCGTATCGACCGTATCAAGGAAATTCACGAGCGCATTCCGAACACGCACCTGGTCATGCACGGTTCGTCTTCGGTACCGCAGGAATGGCTGGCCATTATCAACGAATACGGCGGCGACATGGGCGAAACCTATGGCGTGCCGGTTGAGGAAATAGTGGAAGGCATCAAGAACGGCGTACGCAAGGTCAACATCGATACTGACCTGCGCATGGCTTCAACCGGCGCCATACGCAAGCACCTGCACGACAACCCTTCGAATTTTGATCCGCGTAAATTCCTCAAGGCGGCGACCGAAGGCATGAAGGATATTTGCAAGGCGCGCTACGAGGCGTTTGGTTCTGCCGGCAATGCGTCCAAGATCAAGCCGATTTCACTGGATGTGATGTCCCAGCGCTATGCGGCTGGCGAGCTGGACCAGAAAATCGCCTAAACTGCTTTTCAGCGGGCATGAAAAAGGCGGGGCTTGGCCCCGCCTTTTTTCTGCATCTCGAAGTCTATTTTTTAGTCTTCTTCGGCGTTTTTTTCTGTGCTTTTTTCTCGCCAGCAGGCGTGGATCCGGCCAGCAGGTCGTTGATGCGCTTGACAAAGGCTACCGGCTCTTCCAGTTTGCCGCCCTCGGCAAGGGTGGCCTGATCCAGCAGCACATGGGCCCAGTCTTGCAGCTTGTCGCCGGCGTCCTTCAGCGATTTGACGATGGGATTGTCCGGATTCAGCTCAAGTATGGGCTTGCTGCCGAAAGTTTGCTGACCCGCTTCCCTGAGCATACGCTCCATGTTCTGGGTCATGTCGTGCGCGTCAGCCGCCAGACAGGCAGGTGATTCGGTCAGGCGCTTCGACAGACGTACATCCTTGACCCGGTCGCCCAGTGCTTCCTTGACCTTCGCCAGAATATCGCCAAAATCCTTTTCCAGATCTTTGGCTTTCTTTTTGTCCGCCTTGCTTTCCTTGCCGGTCAGGGCATCTTCCAGCTCGCCCTTGACCACGCTGACCAGTTTCTTGCCCTGGTATTCGGTGAGGTGCTGAACCACCCATTCGTCGATCTGGTCGGTCAGCAGCAGCACTTCCACATCATTCTTCTTGAACACTTCAAGATGCGGTGAATTGACCGCCGCCTCGTAGCCGGGCGCGGTGATGTAGTAGATATTTTCCTGCTTGTCGCTGGCGCGCTCGATGTAATCAGTCAGCGACACAGTCTGGCTGGCGCCTTCGCCTTGGGTGCTGGCAAAGCGGGCCAGCCCGGCCAGAGTCTCGCGGTTGTCGGCGTCTTCGATAATGCCTTCTTTCAGCACCTTGCCGAATTCGGCCCAGAACTTCTGGTATTTTTCGGGATCTTTTTTGGCGATCTTTTTCAGTTCGGACAGAATCTTTTTCACCGATCCGGCGCGGATCCTGTCGATTTTGGAATTGTGCTGAAGTATTTCCCGGGACACGTTCAGCGGCAGGTCGTTGGTATCCACCACGCCCTTGATGAAACGCAGCCAGGCCGGCATCAGGCCGTCCACTTCGTCGGATATGAACACCCGGCGCACATACAGCTTTACGCCATTGCGTTTTTCCCGGTCCCACAGATCGAATGGCGCGCGCGCAGGGATGTAGAGCAACGAGGTGTATTCCAGATTGCCTTCCACACGGTTGTGAATCACCGCCAGTGGGTCCTCGAAATCATAACTCAGCGTTTTATAGAATTCGTTGTATTCCTCGGGCTTGATGTCTTTTTTCGGTCGCGCCCAGATGGCGGTACCCTCATTGACCTGTTCCCAGTGAGCTGCTTTTTTTTCGGTCTTGTCGGGGTCTTCGCCCGGCTCTTCTTTTTCCTCTATCCACAGTTCGATGGGGATGGAAATATTGTCCGAATATTTGCGGATGATGGTGCGCAAGCGCCATTCGTCCAGATATTCATCTTCGCCTTCGCGCAGGTGCAGGGTGACTTCGGTGCCGCGTTGCTCGACTTCGGCCTGTTCGATGGAGAAGCTGCCTTCGCCGGTAGATTTCCAGATCACGCCAGTGGATTTGTCTTCGCCCGCACGGCGGGTTTTTACCGTGACTTCGTCCGCCACCATGAAAGAGGAATAAAAGCCCACGCCAAACTGGCCGATCAGGTTGGAATCCTTCGACTCGTCGCCTGACAGCGCCTCGACGAACTTTCTGGTGCCGGAACTGGCGATGGTGCCGAGGTTCTCGATCACCTCGTCATGGTTCATGCCAATGCCGTTGTCGCTGATGGTCAGGGTGCGTGCGTCCTTGTCTGCCTTGATGCGGATGCGCAGATCGCCATCATCCTCGTACAGGGAATTGTCGGTCAGTGCTTCATAACGCAGCTTGTCGCAGGCGTCGGACGCATTGGAAATCAGCTCACGCAGAAAGATCTCCTTGTGGCTGTATAACGAGTGGATCATCAGATGCAGAAGCTGTTTCGCTTCTGTCTGGAATTCGTGCTGTTCTAACTTTTTGGACATGGAAAACCTCCTTTCATTGACGCAACCGAAATGGGGACGGACGCCTGTGCTTTCAAGCGCGTGGTTTCAATCAGGGTTTTCGCGGTGGCTGCTGCCCGGCGGCAAGCTTCAAAATGAACTTTATCAGGGGAATAAACAGCGCCATGCCAATGACAATCAACAGATCAGGGTCGTTTCTCAGCGGCATGGAAGCCGGAATGATGTCGGCGCTTTGCGGCGCGAATTTCAGCAGCAGGCCGATGCCCACCAGCAGCATGCCGGCGAAATCCAGCACATACAGATAGACGGGAATGCGTACTTTATCGGGCTTGTTCACGAATCGCTCTCCTGCAACCGGGTCGCAGTGATCGTATTCTGCATCAGAGTCGCCACCGTCATGGGGCCGACGCCGCCGGGAACCGGCGTGATCCAGCTGGCGATCTTCCTGGCCTCGTCGAAATCCACATCGCCCACCAGCTTGCCTTGCGTAGTGCGGTTGATGCCCACGTCGATAACAACGGCGCCGGGCTTGATCCAGTCGGCCTTGACCATTTTCGGCTGGCCGGTGGCCACCACCAGTATGTCGGCGCGGGCGGCCTTTTCCTGCAGGTTATTAGTGCGACTGTGACAGATGGTCGGTGTGCAACGCGCGTTCAGCAGTTCCAGCAGCATGGGGCGGCCGACGATGTTCGACTGGCCGATGATCAGAGCATCCAGGCCGGACAGTTCAATACCGGTGCGGTCCAGCATGGTCATGATGCCGCGTGGTGTGCAGGGATGCAGCTGTTCATTACGTTGTAACAGCAATCCGATATTGACCGGATGAAAGCCGTCCACATCCTTTTTCGGGTCAATGTGCTGAATGATGGCTGCTTCATCCAGATGATCGGGTAGCGGTAGCTGAACCAGAATGCCGTTGACGGCCGGGTCGGCGTTGAGCTGGTCGATCAGGGTCAGTAAGTCCTGTTGAGCGATATCCGCCGCTGGCGTGTGATGAAAAGAGCGTATGCCGGTTTTCTCGCAGGAACGCACCTTGTTGCGCACATAGACCTGCGAGGCGGGGTCGTCCCCGACCAGAATGACGGCCAAGCCCGGCGCCGGTTTTCCAGCGGCAAGGCGCTTGTCAACCTGCGATTTGACCTCGTCCAGCACGCTCGCGGCAATGGCCTTGCCGTCCAGAATCCTTGCGCCCATAAGCTTTCCCAAACCCGTTGATGAACAAAGATCGCGAATCTTCGCATGCTGTATTAAAAACACCAAGCGAACATTGACGAAAAACCCGCGTCTGAGTATAGTCCCGGCCCTTGTCGCGAACCGCCACAGGCAGGTGCGGCAGACAGGATGCCGGGGTATAGCGCAGTCTGGTAGCGCGCCTGCTTTGGGAGCAGGATGTCGGGAGTTCGACAAAATCGCCGGGAGCGATTTTACTCGTCCCATCCGTGGGACTCGCCCTGCGGGCTGCTAATGCAGTGCAAAATTGTTCCAGACAATTTTGTGAACAGCCGCAGGCTGGCCCCGCAGGGGCGAGGGCAGGGAAAGCCCGAGTAATCTCTCTACGCGGGGCACCCGTATGGTGGCTGGCTGTGGGAGCGGTAGTTTTATAAAGCTATAGAATACCGGGGTATAGCGCAGTCTGGTAGCGCGCCTGCTTTGGGAGCAGGATGTCGGGAGTTCGAATCTCTCTACCCCGACCAGTTTCAAAGAATGCGCCCGTAGCTCATCTGGATAGAGCATCGGCCTTTGAGCGCGAATCTGCGGATTCGCATTTAGGAGCCTTTGTGGGGAAACAGAACCCATAAAGTGCATCGCACTGTATCGGGGAAACCTTAACAGGTCATGCTGATGGCAATCCCGAGGAAACCGATGGTTGACCCATCTGATGGTTGTGGATAGCATGAAAAACGCGCCACGCCAGGATAGAGGGCGATCCGGGTGTTTTGAAGGCTCGGCCTGATTTGTTCGAGCAAGGGTTCGTGGTATTGAATCCCGTGACCGAGTACGCCTCGATCGGTCAGTCACGCTGAGGGTAGAAACATCAGAGAACCGACAGTCAGGGACTGCAAGCCCGACCGCCGGTTTCTGCAGGGTTCCGTAGAGACTATACGTGCGACACCTGAGATGGTGAAGAGATAGTCCAGACCACAAAACCCGCCACGACAGGTGGAGGGCGGCGTCGAAAGGCGTAGTTGGTAAGCTAAGCCGAGGGTAGCAGGTTCGAGTCCTGCCGGGCGCGCCATCTGTATATGCCACTTGAAAAAGTGGCATATACAGATGGCTTGTTTCAGCATGAGAACCGGGTAGCAGGTTCGACAAAATCGCCGGGAGCGATTTTGAACGCCCGAAGGGCGGCCCCGCAGGGGTGAAGGGCAGGATGCCCGGAATACAAAATCGCCGGGAGCGATTTTACTCGTCCCATCTATGGGACTCGCCCTGCGGGCTGCTATCGCAGTGCAAACTGTTCCGGACAATTTTGTGAACAGCCGCAGGCTGGCCCCGCAGGGGTGAGGCGCAGGACGCGCCGAATAGTCCTGCCGGGCGCGCCATATTGGCGCAAGACAGTTTTATGGTGAGCGTAGCTCAGTTGGTAGAGCCCCGGATTGTGATTCCGGTTGTCGTGGGTTCAAGTCCCATCGTTCACCCCAGTTTCATCCGGTTCCGCATTCCGGCGGAATCGCCAGCGGGCCGTTAGCTCAGCCGGTAGAGCAGTTGACTTTTAATCAATTGGTCGGGCGTTCGAATCGCCCACGGCCCACCATTTTTT
>JALXFQ010000283.1 GCA_027067235.1 Gammaproteobacteria bacterium | reverse complement strand
TCAGCGCTGCCACGGCAGCAAAGGACAACCAGAATCCCGAATCCAGTACAGCCAGTGGATCAAACAGCAGCACCAGCAACAATGCCACTGCCCAGATGTCCCAGGGTGACAGGCGCCGGCGGGAAACCACCGCCACAGCCAACACCGAAACGGCCACCAGCGCCCGCACCGTGGCCACGGAAAAACCGGCCAGGGCCGCATAGGCCAGGGCAAAAAACCAGCCAAACAGGGCCTGCAAAACCGGCCGGGGCACTCGCTGCTGTGGCCAAAGCCAGAAAATCACCCAGCCCAGCGCGGCCCCCACCAACGCCGCCAGGCCAATGTGCAAACCGGAAATGGCGATCAGATGCGCGGTGCCGGTGGCACGGAAGATGGCAAAGTCATCCGGGGATAATTCTGACCGATCACCCAGCGACAGCGCCATCAACAAGGCCCGCGCCGAACCCGGTGCCAGGCTTTCCTGCAACCAGTCACGCAGGCTGCCCCGCTGACGCTGGATCCATGCGCCCACATCCCATGGCGAGGCTGCCGCTGTTTTTTGCCCCTTCTGCACCCAGCCGGTGGCCACGTAATGATGGCGAAACAGCCAGCGCGGGTAATCAAAGCCGCCCGGATTCGCGTAGCCATGCACCGGCTTTAATTTCACCTGCAACTGCCAGTGCTCACCCGGTTGCGGGAAGTGTTCAGCGTGATACCAGGTGAGCAGGTAATGACGGGATGGTTCGGCCAGGCTTTCGGCGCTGAAACGGGCAGAATCGGCCTTGATGACGGGCAGTCCGGTCACACGGACGGACATGGCCTGCTGGCGCCCCTGATCGAGGAGGTGGCGTGTTTCTTCTTCCAGGGCCTGCCGCTGTTGCCACATGGCCTGTCCGCTCCAGGCAAAACCGGCCAGCACTGTCGCCAGTAGCACCAGGCCGCGCGCGCCCTGCGCTGTTGTCGTACCCTTCCGCCTGAACAAAATACGGGCCACCAGCAGCAGCGCCACGGCAATGCCAATGGCCGCCAACAGATAAACGGCTTTGGCTTCCGGCATAAACAGCCAGAGGCTGGACCCGGCCAGCAGAGACACGGCCAGGGACCAATATGGCAAGACAAGCGTTGCACCGGCGTGTTTTTCTGCCCTGGAAGACCGTTCAGCGGGCTGGTCGCTCACTGCATCGGACAAACGAGGGAAATTCCTGGAAAGATTCACGGCCACGGCGTGCTGGCATTGCTGGCATCACTGCGCTCATACCCATCATCAGCCGCCACAGTGGGTCGGGTAACACACAGCGTTCCGGTTTTATCCGCAGACACGCACCAGAAAACCGGCCTGACCATGTCAGGGAGTTATTTCGCCGCCACCAACCACATGCGGCTGTAACTGGCCATCGTGCATGCGATAAACCCTGTTCATGCGCTCGGCCAGTCGCGTGTCGTGGGTGACAATGACCAGGGTGGTGCCCAGGTCACGGTTCAGCTCCAGCATCAGGTCCATGACCTGACTGGCGGTCTGTTCGTCCAGGTTGCCGGTGGGTTCATCGGCCAGCACGGCCGCCGGATGGGTGACCAGCGCGCGGGCGATGGCACAGCGTTGCCGCTCACCGCCGGAAAGCTGGGCCGGGCGGTGCGACAAGCGTGGCCCCAGACCCACCCGTTCCAGCATGTCGGCGGCTTTGCGATTGGCAAGCGCGGAAGACGCGCCACCAATCAGCAAGGGCATGGCCACGTTTTCCAGCGCGGAAAACTCCGGCAACAAGTGATGAAACTGGTACACAAAGCC
>JALXFQ010000282.1 GCA_027067235.1 Gammaproteobacteria bacterium | reverse complement strand
CCTACGGCGGGCTGTTTGTCGCCGAAACCCTGATGCAGCCGCTGGACGAGCTGAATCAGGCTTATCAGCATTATCTGAGCGATGCGGATTTTATTGCCGAATTCGAAAGCGACCTGAAGCACTATGTTGGCCGGCCCAGTCCGCTGTATTTCGCCAAACGCCTGACCGAGCAGGTGGGCGGTGCGAAAATCTACCTCAAGCGCGAGGACCTGAATCATACCGGCGCGCACAAGATCAACAACACCATTGGCCAGGCCCTGCTGGCGCGTCACATGGGCAAGAAACGCGTAATCGCCGAAACCGGCGCGGGCCAGCATGGCGTGGCGACGGCCACGGTGGCGGCGCGTTTCGGCATGGACTGCGTGGTGTACATGGGTGAAACCGATATCGAACGCCAGGCCATCAATGTGTTCCGCATGAAACTGCTGGGGGCGGAGGTGGTGCCGGTAACATCGGGTTCGCGCACCCTGAAAGACGCCCTCAACGAAGCCATGCGTGACTGGGTGACCAATGTGGAGGACACTTTCTACATCATCGGCACGGTGGCCGGGCCGCATCCTTACCCGGCCATGGTGCGTGATTTTCAGGCGGTGATCGGGCGGGAAATGAAGCATCAGATCATGCAGGTCGAGGGACGCTATCCCGATGCCGTGGTCGCCTGTGTTGGCGGCGGCTCCAACGCCATGGGTGCTTTTCATGCCTTTGTCGAAGATGAAACCGTGGCGCTGCACGGCGTCGAGGCGGCCGGCGATGGTCTGGAAACCGGCCATCACGCCGCACCGTTGTGCGCCGGCCAGCCTGGCGTGCTGCATGGCAACCGCACTTATCTGATGGAAGATCCCAACGGCCAGATTATCGAAACGCATTCCATTTCCGCCGGTCTCGATTATCCCGGCGTCGGCCCCGAACACGCCTGGCTGAAAGATACCGGCCGCGCCATATACGGCGCCATTGATGACGCCGAGGCGCTGCAGGCGTTTCATACCCTGACCCTGACCGAAGGCATACTGCCAGCGCTGGAATCCAGCCACGCCGTGGCCTATGGCATGAAGCTGGCGGCGGAAATGGACAGGGACAGGATCATCATCATCAACCTGTCCGGTCGCGGCGACAAGGACGTGCATACCATCGCCGCGCGCGAGGGAGTGACCATCTGATGTCGAGAATCTCGCAGACTTTCCAGGCCCTGAAACAGCAGGGCCGCACGGCGCTGGTGCCGTTTATCACGGCCGGTGACCCGCATCCGGATCAGACCGTGGACATGATGCATACGCTGGTGGCCGCCGGCGCGGATATTATCGAACTGGGTATTCCTTTCTCCGACCCCATGGCGGAAGGCCCGGTGATCCAGAAAGCCAGTGAACGGGCGCTGCGCCATGGTGTCTCAGTCCATGACGTGACAGACATGGTGCGGCGATTCCGTGAAACAGACAGGGCAACGCCGGTGGTGCTGATGGGCTATGCCAATCCCGTCGAAGTGACCGGCTACGCAGCCTTCGCCAAGGAAGCTGCCGGCGCCGGTGTCGATGGCGTGATTACTGTGGACATGCCGCCGGAAGAGGGCGCGGACTATATCGCCACGCTCAGGCAGGCGGGTCTCGACCCGATTTTCCTGCTGGCGCCCACCAGCGCCGAGCAACGCATGGAAAGTGTTGGCAAGGCCAGCGGCGGCTTTGTATATTATGTGTCCTTGCGCGGCGTAACCGGCGCCGGCCATCTGGATCTGGACGAAGTGGCGGAAAAAATCAGCCTGATTCGCCGCCAT
>JALXFQ010000281.1 GCA_027067235.1 Gammaproteobacteria bacterium | reverse complement strand
AGCGACAGCAGACCTCCAGGCAATGGCGATGCATCGCTTCGGGGCCGCGCGGGCGCTCATCCGGCGACATCAAATTCAAAAGGGTCTTCCCGGCCAGGCTCTGATACGGGTTCAGCGGGCAAAAATACTGGTGAAGAGCACCGTAATAACCGCAGCAGATCCAACAGAAACTGGCAGCGTAGTGAGCGCCCCGAGCTCTATGGGGCATTGGACCTGGGCACCAATAACTGCCGTTTACTGGTTGCGCGCCCATCGCGCCGCGGGTTTACGGTGGTCGATGCTTTTTCGCGCATTATCCGGCTGGGGGAGGGTGTGTCCGCAACGGGAGCGCTTTCCGAAGCTGCAATGTCCCGGACGATTGAAGCTCTGAAAGTCTGCGCTTCCAAAATGGCCCGGAACAGTGTTGTTCGCTCGCGTTTGATCGCGACCGAAGCTTGCCGTGTGGCCAGTAATGGTGAGGAGTTTCTTGACCGTGTCCGCGATGTCGTCGGGATAGAGCTTGAAATGCTGTCGCGCGAAAACGAGGCCAAACTCGCCGTTTCAGGATGTGCCTCCTTGATTGATGCCCAGTCCGACCTTGCTCTGGTGTTCGATATTGGCGGTGGCTCGTCGGAGCTGATCTGGCTTGATCTTACACGCCGCAGACAGATCTGGCGCCGGTCTCTGGCTGAGCGTCTGGAGGCACAGAACTGTATATCCGCCTGGACATCATTGCCCGTTGGCGTGGTTACTCTGGCCGAACAGTTTGGCAGTCGTTTCGTTGATGAGGACATCTTCGAGCGCATGGTTGCCTATGTGATGGAATTGCTGCGTCCATTCGAGGAAGAGCATAAACTTCGCGAAAAAGTTGCCTGCTGCCGAACCCACATGTTGGGTACGTCTGGTACGGTGACCACAATCGCCGGTATACATCTGGGCCTGCCACGATATGACCGCAGGCGGGTTGATGGCTGCTGGATGAATACAGCAGACGTCCAGAATGTTACTGCCGAACTGGTATCGAATGATTATGCGCAGCGTGTCGCGCAGCCATGCATCGGACGCGATCGGGCTGATCTCGTGCTGGCTGGATGCGCTATTCTGGAGGCACTGCTTAGATTGTGGCCGTGCGAGCGTCTGCGGGTGGCAGATCGAGGACTGCGGGAAGGAATGCTGGCCCATCTTATGGCGGAAGATGGTGTTTACCGTTATGGCCGCAGGGGCCGGGGCAGCCACAATAATGGACGTGGGCGCAAATAAGCGTGCTGAACGTGTAGCACTTTGAAACCAATCTGACGGTATAATCTGGATTAAACTGAAAATGGCAAAGCGTAGTTGACCTGGAGCCGGTGGGCGTAATCTCAAACAGCGTGTGCGAACCGCCAAAAAACGCACTGTATCGCAGGTGCGCTGGCTGGAGCGGCAACTTAATGACCCCTATGTTGCGGCGGCCAAACAGGAAGGTTTCCGCTCGCGTGCAGCCTACAAGCTGTCAGAAATAGATGACAGGCATCAGCTGTTGAAATCCGGCGCGGTTGTTGTCGATCTTGGCGCGGCCCCCGGTGGCTGGAGTCAGGTGGCGGCCAAACGCGTTAAATCCGTTGACGGCAAGGGGCAGGTGGTCGCCATCGACATATCGGAAATGGACCCGGTTGCCGGTGTTGAAATCCTCCATCTGGATTTCATGGCCAGCGAGGCACCCGACCAGCTCAAAGCCCTGATGCGAGGTGGCAGCGCCGATGTTGTATTGTCGGACATGGCCGCACCCGCAACGGGACATACCAGAAC
>JALXFQ010000280.1 GCA_027067235.1 Gammaproteobacteria bacterium | reverse complement strand
ACACGGTGGATGTCGGTCTCGCGCGCACCCTGTTTTCCTGGACCCTGCATGCCATCGTCTACTTCTGGCTGATCCCGGCCTATATCGCCATGTATACGCTGCTGCCCCGGGCCGCGGGCGGCTTCGTTTTCAGTGACGAGCTGGCGCGCATTTCTTTCGTCATGCTGCTGGTATTCAGCATTCCCATCGGCATGCACCACCTCTACGTAGACCCGTTCCAGAGCGCTGGCTGGAAATTCATGCACATGCTTGGCACCCTGATGGTGGCCGTCCCCACCCTGTTCACCGGCTTTACCGTCATTGCCTCCATGGAAGTGGCCGGCAGGCTGCGCGGCGGCAAGGGCCTGTTTGGCTGGATCAGAACCATTCCCTGGGAAAACCCCATTGTTCTGGCCGGTGGCCTGGCATTACTGATGCTCACCATTGGCGGCTGGGGCGGCGTGGTCAACGCCTCCTACTCACTGGACGTGATGGTACACAACACGCAATGGATTACCGGCCATTTTCACCTGATCTTCGCCGGCACCACGGTGATCATGTATTTCGGCATCGCCTACTACATCTGGCCCAGCCTCACCGGCAGGCCACTGATGTCGGAACGAATGGCCCGCCTGCAACTGTGGTTGTGGTTCATTGGCATGCTGGTATTGACCCTGCCCTGGCATATCCTGGGCCTGCTGGGTCAGCCGCGACGTATCGGCGTGCCACCCTACGCCGGCGAAGTCGCGGAAAAATATGTCGCCTCCTGGCAGGGCGCCGAGCTGGCCATGCTCGTCGGTGGCGTCATTCTTTTCCTGTCGGCCGTGTTGCTGATCCTGAACCTCGCCGGCTCAGCGGCGAAACGCAGGCTGCCTGCCCGCCCGGAAATGCTCTATGCCGACGCCCTGCACCCGGTCATCAACCTGCCGAAACTGCTTAACGGTTTCGGGTTCTGGAGCATGGTCATCGTGGTCTACATGATCGCCAGTTATGGTTATCCCATACTCCAGTTTTTCCTGATGGAAACCCACGGCACTTTTCCATGGAGCGTCTGAACATGAAAACACCCATGAAATCGCTGGTTCTCGTGCTTGGACTGAGCAGTGCCGCTAGCGCCTGGTGCGAACCTTCCAGCAATGTGGTCTGGAATGCTGAAACACGTAACCTGCTGAAAAACGCCAGCCCGCAACACGGCAAGGAGCTGGCGTCGGCCTGCAATGGCTGTCATGGCAAGGACGGCACGGCGGAACTGGATTTCAATTTTCCATCCATCGCCGGGCAGAATGCGGCGTTCACCTACAAACAGATGCTGGACTACAAGGACAATACCCGCGGTCATGGCATCATGCAGAGTTTTGCCAATACGCTGACGGACAGGGACATCGCCGATCTGTCGGTCTGGTACCAGACCCAGGCGTTGCCGGTGGTCAAAACCGAAGATACCAGGGGCGAAGAGTTTGAAGTCACCGGGCGCGCCCGCAAGCTGGCCACCCGGGGCGATGGCGCCCGCCTGCTGCCGCCCTGCGCCGCCTGTCATGGCCAGAGAGGCGAAGGCGCGGTGGTCGACGTGCCCGCGCTGGCAGGACAGAACCCGAGTTATTTCACCAATACCATGTATGAATTCAAATCAGGCCGGCGCGGCAACGATCTGTACAGCCGCATGCGCATCATTGCGCAAAGCCTTTCCGATGATGAAATCAACGAACTGGCCAATTACTACGGATCCATTGGCACGCCGGAGGAAGACTGACGCCTTCCAATCCGGACATTTCACTCCTTTGCTCCCCTG
>JALXFQ010000279.1 GCA_027067235.1 Gammaproteobacteria bacterium | reverse complement strand
TGGCGTCGCTCAGGCCGGGCGCATGATCCAGTTGCGCCAGCGGCGCGGCCCACTGGGTCATTTCCAGGGGAAAGGAGATGATCAGGGTGACAAAGCCCACCATGGCGGGGTTGAACAGATTGGAGCCAAGTCCGCCATAGATCTGCTTGCCGACTATAATGGCCACTGCCGCGCCCATGGCCGCCAGCCACCACGGCGTATAGGGCGGCAGCGACGCGGCCAGCAGCAGGGCGGTGAGCAGGGCGCTGCCGTCGGTCAGGGTGGACAGGGGACGCTGGCGCAGCAACAGCATCAGCGCTTCGGCAGCATAGGCAACCACAGTCACGATGACCAGGTTGACCACCACGCCGGGGCCGAACAGCCAGACCAGCGCCAGCCAGCCCGGGATCGCGGCGGCGGTGGTTTTCAGCATGACCCGGGTCAGCTGGTTTGGCCCGTGGCTATAGGGTGATGACAGTATTTTCATTCTTTGCTGGCGCTTGTTTCGGAGGTTTTTACAGCGGCTGGCTGTTTGCCGGCAACGGCTTTGGCATCATCGTCCTTTTTCTGTTGCTGCAGCTTCTTTTTCAGCGCCGCTTTCTTGGCCGCATTCAGGGCGGCGCGTTCCTGCCTGGCGCGTTCCAGGCGGAAAGTCTTGAATTCAGTACGTTTTCTGGCGCGGTCGGCTTTTTTCTTCTGCCGCTCCTGTTCGCCTATAACAGTTTTGGCGTGACGGTAATACTGCACCAGGGGAATGTCACTGGGGCATACCCAGGAACAGCAGCCGCACTCGATGCAGTCGAACAGATTGAATTCCTGGGCCCGGTCCAGGCGGTCAGCCTTGATATAGCGGTACAGTTCCTGTGGCAGCAGCACCGCCGGGCAGGCGCGGGCGCATTCGCCGCAACGTATGCAGGCACGGGCATGAGGCGGTGTATATTGCGGCCGGATCAGCAGGCAGTTGGTGGCCTTGATTACCGGCACGTCGCCGGAGGCGAGTTTTACGCCCATCATCGGGCCGCCCATGATCAGGTCCACCGCATCGTCGGTCAGTCCGCCGCAGAACGCGATCAGTTCGGCCACGGGAGCGCCGATGGGAACGCGGACATTTTGTGGCGTGGCGATGCTTTCGCCGGTGACGGTAACGATGCGGGAAATCAACGGCTGCGCGTTGAAAATGGTGTTGTGTATGCTGTTTGCGGTGCCGACATTGACGCAGACCACGCCGACATCGGACGGTAGGCCGTGGCTGGGTATTTCCCTGCCGGTAATCAGTTTGATGAGCTGGCGCTCGCTACCGGTGGGATATTTGGTGGGCGTGACCACGACTTCGATAGCGGGCTTTTCGCTGACCGCCTGCTGCATGGCGGCGATGGCGACCGGCTTGTTGTCCTCGATAGCGATCACGCATTTCTCCGCGGCAGTGACATGCATGCAGATTTCGGCGCCGGAAACGATGTCCACCGCCTGGGTGCGCATGAGCATATCGTCACAGGTGATATAGGGTTCGCATTCGGCGCCGTTCAGGATCAGCGTATGAATTTTCTTGCCTGGACCAGGGTTGAGTTTCACCGAAGTGGGAAAAACTGCGCCACCCAGGCCGACGATGCCGGCGCAGCGGATGATATTGCGCAGCTGGCTCAGGTCCATGGACTGATAATCGACAATCGGCTCGCGTTCCTGCGCCCGATCCTCGCCGTCGGTTTCCAGCACCACGACCGGCCCGGTGATGCCGGAAGGGTGCGGCAGCACCCGGTCTTCGATACCGATGACGGTGCCGGAACTGGGCGCATGCAC